>DATGUX010000264.1:0-10712 GCA_035300985.1 Fodinibius sp. | reverse complement strand
CGGGCTATTGCCAAGCGTCCGGCGGTGCTGTTGTGCGATGAACCCACCGGTGCCCTGGACTCGGAAACAGGCATTGTAGTCCTGGAAGCGCTGGATCGGGTGAACCGCGAGCTGGGCACGACCACGGCCATCATTACCCATAATGTGGTGCAGGGGGAAATGGCCGAGCGCGTGATTGAGCTTAAAGACGGACAAATAACGGATATCCATAAGAATGAACACAAGAAAGCACCCAGTGAATTAAAATGGTAATAATTGATTTCTTTCACTCACATAGAATCAATCCTCCTGTCCTTCCGCCGATGGGCGGACGGGCTCTTCGCCAAGGAGGAACTTCTTATCCAACATATTGTGAATTATCCTAAGATGGGCAAATTCATAAAGTCCCTCCCCGACGGTGGTCGGGACAAGCTTTGGAGAAGAGGGATTTAGGGAGATTGAGCTTCTTTATAGAATGAAAAAATGTGTAATTCTGACATTTTTTGATCGCTAAGCATTTAGAAACCTAAAACAAACCGATGAAAACTATTGATCTCAAAATGATACGCGACTTGCGGAATATGCGCGGGCAGGTCATTGCTATTGCCTTTGTGATCATTGCCGGAGTGTCGGTGTATGTGACAATGTCGAGCGTGGCGGATACCCTGCAGGGCACGCTGGATACTTACTACGAGGATTACGGCTTTGGGGAAGGGTTTGCCTCTGTCCGGCGCGCCCCGGAGTCTTTAGCAGATCGGCTGCGTACTGTACCGGGCGTAAATCAGGTACAAACGCGGGTCAAAGCATCGGTCAACCTCGAAATATCCGGCTTTGACGACCCGGTAACAGGGCAGATTGTGTCGGTTCCGGCCGGTGAGCAACCCCGCCTGAACCAGTTATTTATCAGGGAGGGACGATTGGTAAAGTCGGGAAATGAAAATGAGGTGCTTTTGAATGAGGTTTTTGCAGAAGCGCATAACCTGAAGCCGGGTGATCATCTGACGGCCATTATCAACGGGCACCGGCGGTCGCTGACGGTCGTGGGTATCGCCCTTTCACCGGAATATCTCTACCAGGTACAGCCGGGTAGCCTGTTCCCGGATCCGGAACGATTTGGCGTCATGTGGATGGGACGCCGCGCCCTGGCAGCGGCCTACGATATGGAAGGAGCCTTCAATGACCTGTCCTTCACCCTTGGGCCCGGTGCCAATATCAAAGACGTCATCGATCGTATGGATCTTTTGCTGAATCCGTATGGCGGTGAAGGAGCCTATTCGCGGGAAGATCAGGCTTCGCATAATTTGATCAGTGAAGAACTCACCCAGCTTGCAAATATGGCTTTTCTGCTTCCGATGATCTTTCTTGGGGTGGCCGCCTTTCTGTTGAACATCGTAGTCGGTCGGCTGATTGCCCTGCAACGCGAACAGATAGCCATCCTGAAGGCTTTCGGCTATAGTAATTTTGCCGTGGCCATGCACTATACGAAGCTTATATTGCTGATTGCTCTTGTCGGAACGGTTGTGGGTACGGGACTGGGCATTTGGATGGGCGGCGCGATGTCGGAGATGTATCTCCAATATTATAAATTTCCTTTTCTTGATTACACCTTACAGTGGCCGGTCGTTTTGACGGCCGTAATACTGACGGCTGGGGCCTCGCTGGCAGGTGCTCTGCTTTCTATTCGCCGGGCCTTGCGGCTTCCTCCCGCCGAAGCAATGCGGCCCGAACCGCCGGCCTCCTATCGTAAAACCGTTGTTGAACGTCTTGGCCTTCAGCACTTGCTCGATCAGCCCACTCGTATCATTATGCGCAATCTGGAACGCCAGTGGTTCAAGTCAGCCTTAACCGTCATAGGGATTGCCAGCTCCTGTGCCATCCTCATTATGGGGATTTTCTGGGGCGATGCTTTTGATTATATTATACGAGTTCAATATGGCTTGGCCCAACGCGAAGATATTACCGTTACCTTTAACGAACCGACCTCCAAAGCAGCCATTTATGAGCTCAGCAGCCTACCGGGCGTGCAGCATACTGAGCCGTTTCGATCCGTCCCGGTGCGCCTGAAAAACGGGCACAGCTATTATGATACCGGCATTGAAGGTATTCCACAGAACCCCTACCTGCGCCGCATTATTGACACCGATTTGCAGCCGATTACTATCCCCCCGAAAGGCGTGGTGCTGACCCAAAAGCTGGCAGATATTTTGCAAGTTAAACCGGGTGAAAAGATTACCGTTGAAGTGAAGGAAGGCCGGCGATATGAGCGGGAGATCCCGGTTGTGGGGCTGGCTGAACAGTACCTGGGCTTGGGGGCGTATATGAATTTAGAGGCCGCCAACCGGCTGGTCGGTGAAGGCAAGGCCATCTCCGGGGCCTATCTGATGATCGACGAACATCACGAGGATGCGCTGACACAGGCCCTGCAGGATCGCCCGCGTGTGACCAGTATTGTATCACAAGAACGTGCAATTCAATCTTTCATGGATACCACCGCCGACAGCCTGTTGGCGATGACCTTTATTCTGAGCCTGTTTGCCGGAATTATTGCCCTTGGAGTGGTCTATAACAGTGTTCGTATTTCGCTTTCGGAGCGAGATCGAGAGCTGGCCAGTATGCGCGTGCTGGGTTTTACCCGGGGAGAGATCGCCTACATTCTGCTGGGTGAAATGGCCCTGTTAGTGCTGCTTGCGATTCCCCTTGGGTTGGGGATGGGCGCTCTGCTGAGTACGATGGCCGCCCAATCGTTGCAGACCGAGATGTACAAATTTCCGCTCGTCCTGAGCAGCAACACTTTTGCTTTAGCGGCAACCATCGTACTTGTTGCGGCCGTTATTTCTGCGCTGCTTATGCGCCGCCGATTAAACAAATTGGATCTTACAGCCGTTCTAAAAACCAGAGAATAACATGACTAAACCGACTCGTAAACAAATTATACTCATTGTAATAGGCCTGCTCATTGTTGCCGTTATTATATACAGCTTTCTGCCGGGAGCCATACCGGTGCAAACGGCCACCATTACCTCCGATTCGCTGCAAGTGACGGTCGAGGAGGAGGGCAAGACGCAGGTTAAAAATCTCTATACCATCTCTGCACCGGTAGCGGCCACTGTCCGCCGTATTGATCTGGATGAGGGCGATTCGGTAGCAGCGGGCGATCCGTTGGTGCGGTTAGAGCCGCCTCGATCCACCATTTTGGATCCGCGCAGCCGTGCTGAAGCCCAGGCCCGGGTCGAAGCGGCCGAAGCCTCTCTGGAGGAAGCCCAAACCCGAGCCGAGCAGGCCCAAAATGAGCGTAAACGGGTGGAGAAACTTGCGGAGGGCGGGTCGGCCACCGAGCGACAGCTTGAGCAGGCGCGAGCAGAAGCAAAGCAGGCTATTGCCGCACTCAACGCCGCCCGCGCCGAGCTGGCAGCGGCCCGTGCTGCCATCAATTTAGGGGTCAGAGAATCCGGCGCAAATCAGTCTGCAGGCTACAAGTTGCAGGCCCCGGTGTCGGGAAGCGTACTCACCATCCACCACAAAAGTGCGGGTTACGTCAATGCGGGAGAACCGCTCCTTGCAATAGGCAATGCCGACAGCCTCGAGGTCCAGGTAGATGTGCTTTCGGAAGATGCTGTGCGCATCGCTCCGGGCATGCAGGTAATACTTCAGCAGTGGGGCGGTGAGCATCCGCTTGAAGCCTCGGTTATACGGGTCGAGCGGCAGGGCAAGGAAGAGGTCTCCGCGCTGGGCGTGGAAGAGCAGCGCGTACAGGTTATCGCTGAAATACAGACGCCTTCGGATAGGTGGAGCCAGCTGGGGGCTGGCTACCGCGTGCTGGCCCGGTTTATCTTATGGGAGAGAGACGAGGTATTGCAGGTGCCCACCAGTGCACTGTTTCGGACCGATGATGGATGGGCAGTTTTTACTGTCCGTGACGGCGAGGCTGCCCGACAAAGGGTGAAAATAGGTCATCAGACCGGCTTGGCGGCGCAGATACTGGAGGGCCTTGCGGAAGGAGATGAAGTGATTGTTCATCCGGGATCAAAGGTTAAGGATGGTGCAGAGGTGGAGGCCCAATGACCGACGTTTTATTAAAATTAAAAGGCTAAACGAATGGACTATTCATTTGTTCAGCAGCGCAAGATAGTGGTGTTTAATACAGATATTGATTCCTTAATTATTTAAGCTTTAAGAGGTTATTGCAACCGTACGATGGAATCAAAGAATTCTCGGAGACTCCTTTCTGAGGTTAGTTTATCAAGTTAACTATTTTCATTTCCGGGAATTATGAGCAACGGGACGGTGGAATAAAAAGCCATCTCCTTGGAGTGGCTGCGCTGAGAAATATTTTCCCAGAATGATTTTTTGTATCGTACCATAACCATTAGCGAGCTTTCGTGCTCAGCAATATAGTCGGCTGCACCGGGAAAAAAATCACTTTCACGCACAACGCTAAAGCTGATATTTTCATAATCAGATTTTTCAGTAATAAGATCCCGGAATCCCCTGCACTTAAGATCGTCTTTGAATCCCCGATTTTCGGTGATGTGCAGAACATCTACGGTGGAGCCAAAAAGCCTGGCCAGTTCAATAGTCTGCTCCAGGGCAGTCCAGTCAGTCTCTTTAAAGTCGGTAGTAAAAGTAATCTTTTTCAAGCCGTCAAAAGAGCTTTCATGTGGAACGGTGAGGGTGGGTACGCCTGATTTTTTAACGACACTGGTAGCTACACTGCCAAGCATAATATTTCTGCTCCCGGTAGCTCCTTTAGTTCCCATCACAATAAGTCCCGCCTTGCTCTGGCGAGCATACTCCAGCAGGCCCGTCACGGGCTGTCCCAGCTGTAATACGGTGGAAATATTAAGTTTCTTGAATCGGTCGTCTTCCTGAAGCTCATCTATTAGCTGGTTGAACAGGCGATCGGTCTTTTGAACGGTCTGCTTCCTGACCTCATCAAAATTTGGGGCAAGGTACATGGGTTCTTGGCTGGCATGGAAGAGCGTCAGCTTTGCATCGGTCTGATAAGCTATTTCAGCGGCATAAGGCAGCGCTTTTTTGGCGTTTTCAGAAAAATCTGTTGGAAATAAAACCTGATTGATTGAAGAGAACATAGTGTTATTCTGGCTTGGATGCTGGACTTGATAGCACAGGCAATAAACATTGCCCAAAAAGGGCATAATGCATGCAATATCTGTCTACGCTATTTCTTGGAATTGGCATCATAATTTTAATTTTATAACTATGCAAATAAAAGCGTAGAAAGCTTTTTCTTTATTGGGAAGAAAATTTTTCAAGGAGAAAAGCCTGCTCATGTTATACCTGAATATTGGCCTATAATATCATTACTTTAGGTTAAAAACCGTGACTTACACTCCAAGTTATTATGAAGCAGCGTCTTCATGCACGCATTGAACAAATTGAAGTTGATGGAAGATCATTAGAGCTGAAAGAAGTTCCGTTAGCCGAACTGGAATTTTCAGCCATCGACACGGGTGGAGGGTTTCATGATCCCATCTTCGATCTCGCTTTTACTATAGCACCGGTCGATGGACAGTGGGCCTCGGACAAAGAACACACGATCAGGCTTCTATTATGTGATCCATCCGATAATAAAAATAAACTGGAGATATTCTATGATGGCCGGCTGCAGAAAATAGCAGGAGGCAAGGCTGAAGGCATGGGGCGCTTAAAGGATGAGGAAGTGAGCCGCAAGATGGTTGGTTTCGTTATGCGCTGCCTGCGCTAAGGTTGGCACCATATCAGGAATCTTCTTCCTTTTTGACAAGGTGTTTTTGCCAAAGCTGCCGGGCACGATATTTTATAAAACGGTCTTCAACCAGATGGTTGGCTCTTGATTTTATATCATAAATATGTTGAAGCTGTGTTTTAGCCTCGCTTTTGCGGCCAAAGCGGATGAGCATGCGCGCATAAAACAATCTGTTTTCAGGCATTTTTGGGGCAACTTTCACCGCTTTCCGAATGAATTTCAGGGCCTTTTCATCAGAAGGCCAGCCTTTGATCAGCCAGATTGAGGGAGTATCAAAATGGATTTTTGCCAGCAATCGAAAGCCCCCTCCGCCATAATAGGTTGAGTCAAGTGCAATAACGCTTTGGGCGGTATCCCGTAACTTTTTGTCGGTACGATTGATCGTTGTCTGCCAGAGATTGTGCATATGATCCCACTGGCGGAGATTAACTCCATACCAGTAAGCGATAGCAGCAGACTTTGGATAGCGTTCCCGCATATTTATCCCTAAAGCACGTGCCTGATCAAAGGCTTTTTTCCTTTTGTCGTCAGGCAGATCAGCATATCGTCCTTTAAAATAGTAGGCTTGCAAAAGAAGCGCAGCGGCTTCCCGGGGTCGGTAATTAACCCTTATGGATTCATTTAGCGCATTAATAGCCTCGTTAATAACGTGGGGATCAGCTCGAAAAGAATCTGCCCGGGCTGCCCGTTGTTGAAATAAGCGCTGACCCTTTTGAAAAGAAATTTGGGCTTTTAAGGTCGAAGAAGAACCAAGAAAAATGATCGACAACAGGCTGCATAGCGCGGCTATTTTAATTCGTAAAATCCGGAGTGCGCTTTTTTTATATCTCATCAATCATTATAAACTTAGTGTTGTGTAATTATAAATATGGCTGACTACGGGATAGTCGGCATCCAGTGCTAAATAAACTGGTAAACTAAGAATGAGATTAATCTTTTTTTGAAGGAATTAAAAAAAATACTTATTTATCAACGACTATTATAATAAAGGAAAGGAAAAATGAAGATATTGGGATATATTGTTTCTGTTGCTGGGCTCATCGGACTGATTTACACCGTCATCAACTATATCAATAATACAGAAAGCTTTAGTGCCCTTGGTATCGATGTAACGGTGAGTGAGGGCGACCCGATTCCGATGATTATTTCAGCTATTGTACTCATTGCAGGGCTGCTCATTACACGCGCGGCCAAAGAATAATAAAAAAGAGGACACTATGTTACGATGGACGATTACATTTCTTGTTATTGCTATTATAGCTGCTATTTTAGGATTTGGAGGCATTGCAGGAGCGGCAGCCGGTATTGCTGAAATCTTATTCTATATCTTTCTGGTTCTATTTGTACTGTCTCTTATTTTTGGTCGCGGTCGATAATTTGAGACTTTAAGGGAACAAAAGTGCTTGGCAAAGCTATATATCCCCAGAGGGAGGGGATCGCTCGTTGCCCCTTCTTTTAAAATAATTGCGGACAACCCCAAACCAAACTCAGGGCCTTCTTTCTGACGTATGGTTCGTGTTAAGGAGCAGAACTTGCTATGTACATTACTAATCATAACCGCCAGATTGCATTAATCCGGGAGATGAGGCAGCTTCGCAGGGATACCCAGAAATGCGAGGTCTATTATCATCACCCCTTTTCCAACCAGATGTGGAAAAGCTTTTTTCCTTGTTCTGATGGCAATGATTTGGGTCCCAAGCTGCTGCGGCATGAGCCGGTGCCCACCGAGATCGAGAAAAATCTGGAAATTTGCCTCTCCGAGGATGATCCTGAAAACGCTATAGGTTTGGGTATTGAGTGGTCAACGAAAACGCATCTTTGGCCGAAGATTATTCAGGTACTGGAAAGACGATACTCAAAGTATCTGCGCGGGCAGCTGAAGCTCTTTTTAGAATATCTTAAGATGGGAGAACTTCAAATTCCTGAAGAGAGCGATGAAGCGCCCCAAGAGGAAATAGCCTATTCGATCTCGAATGAGCAGCTCAACAATCTGATCTGGCGTTCGCGCAAAGTACGAATGAAGCGTTTTTTTGTTTTCGGATAGTACTTAACCCTATTAAGTATTTTAAAACCCTGCAAAATCACAATGGGTTTCCTGAATAGAGACCTTACAGAACAAATTTAGGACTCTGAGCGAAGTCGAAGGGATCGACTTTATTCACGATAATACGGCTTTTGGCTATACCCGCCTGCCGGGGCAGAAACAAAAGTTCAATTTGTTCTATAAACAACTTAATTTAGAGGTCAGTAGATTACTTCATAAAATAGTAGTTTAAATGATCCAAGAATACCTTAATTCAGTTGATAAATTTGTTGTGGTTGGAGATCGGGTGCTTCTCAAACCGCGTGATATGGAAACCCGCACTCAAAGCGGGCTGGTACTGCCGGCTACCGTAAAAGAAAAGGAGGATATCCACAGCGGCTACGTCATAAAAACCGGTCCGGGTTATCCCATTCCTTCCAATGAGATTGATGAATCATGGAAGGAAAGCAGTTCGACAAAATATATCGGCATGCAAGCCAACGAGGGGGATTTAGCTATCTTTCTTAAAGATCAGACTCATGAGATTGAGTTTGAGAATGAGAAATTTCTCATTTGTCCACATGGGGCTATTTTGCTGTTGATCCGTGATGATTTGACTCTGTAACAGTGATGTTTTCAGAGCTTTTTGTGGCGAACCGATATCAGTGGACGGACGGATTATGAAGCAGAATTAAAATTTCAATCATACATCCTAATTTACTATGGATAGGCGACAGTTTTTATTTCAAAGTTCTATGCTGGCAGCCGGAACACTTCTGCCTTTCACTCACAATTCAGCCATAGATCCGGGCACCTTTACCACCCTTCGCCGGAATGTGGGTTATTTTACCGAGCGAGGCGGCACCATTGGCTATCTGGCGGCCGCCGACGGCCTGGCAATCGTTGACTCGCAGGTTCCGGAGACGGCCAAGCATTGCCTGAATGGTTTAAGGGATAAGACGATGCATCCACTGGACTTATTAATTAACACCCACCATCATGGCGACCATACGTCCGGTAATCCGGTCTTTAAAGGGGTGGCCCAAAAAATGGTCGCCCACAAGAATGTGCCGAAGCTGATGAAAAAGGCTGCCGATGAAAGCAATGCGGAGAATCAACCGGCTTATCCAACCACTACTTTTTCAGAGAACTGGCAGATGGATGCAGGGGATGAAGTGATTCATGCTGCTTATTACGGGCCAGCACATACCAACGGTGATGCCGTAACCTACTTTGAGAAGGCAAATATTGTGCATACGGGAGATCTGGTTTCCAATCGGATGAACCCCTATACGGACCGGCCGTCCGGGGGATCTATTCAACACTGGATAAAGGTGCTAAAAGATATCGAAGAATCTTATCCGGCTGATGCCCAGTTTATTTTTGGTCACGGTAAGCCCGACTTTGGAGTGACCGGTGGACAGGCGGATCTCAAGGTTATGCGCCAGTACCTTTCGGCTGTTTTGGAATATGTTGAGCAGGGCGTGCTACAAAATAAATCCAGGGAAGAGATTGCTTCTATCAAAGAATTGGAGGGATTCGAACATTTTCTCTATGCGGATTTTTGGACGCTTCCGGATAATTTGAAAGTAGCTTATGATGAAATAACAGCTTCTGGCAATGAATGATCAGCAGCCGCCAACATCCCAAAAAGGGAATGAAAATACTACCCCACGGCGCTGTGCATATTGTGGATCCACGGCGCCCTTGGTTTGGGTACACGGGCACGGGCAGTGCTCGAGCTGCGGCATCAATGTGGAGGAGTGCTGCCGAGGCGAGAGGTGTAAGCCTCAGGCAGACTGACCATTTACCGGAACTGCTGCTCTTCAACGGAGAAGACCTGATGGCACAGGCTGAGCTCTTTGTCGTCGTTTGAGGCGATAACCAGCATTTTTCCAGGGCTCTGGTAGCTTTGGGCCATATCGTTTACGAGCCGCCGGCCGGCTTCGTCGAGGTTCGATCCGGGTTCATCCAGCAGTAAAATGTCGGGTTCATGAAAGAGCGCTGATGCCAGCCGGAGGCGCTGCTGTTGTCCCGTTGAGAGCTTTCCAAAGGGTTGGTTGGCTACCGAAGCGATTTGTGTCTTTTCCAGCCAGTAGTCGGGGTTGGCTTCCTTATTGGCATGGCGCAGCTTTGCCAGGAAGGTGAGATTCTCGCGGCAACTTAGTTCTTCATAAAGATTGATATAAGGTGCGGCGTAGCCCAGTTTCTGCTGCAGTAAGTCGGCCGATAGCTCCTGCCCGTTGCTGCTCCAGGTGATATTGCCCCGCGATGGACTTAGCAGCCTACCCAGACATTTTAAGAGCGTGGATTTTCCCGATCCGTTAGATCCGGCAATGCCTAAGGTGGTGCCTTCAGATTCAAAAGAAAGCTCTGCTAAAACTTTTTTCGGACCAAAATTTTTTGTTAGTCGTTTAACTTGTAGTTTAATCATAGCCAAAGGTAAAAAGCACGATTGAAATCACCAACGCAAATGACGAGTTATGCAGAATACGAGATTCTTCCATAGCACTATATACCTCCCAATACATATGGTGGATAATAGGACGTCCCATATTTAGTTATCAAAGTGAGTAACTAAAGCCATTAATAAAAATATGCCGAAGTATTGCCCGAGACACCGCTCTGAGTTCTTTATTATTCAGCTATAATCGGCAAGGCCAAACTTTCACTTTAGGTTGTTTTAGCCTTTACTACACAATATATTTCAGCAAAAATGATGAGTCAGATTGTACAGCAAGCTACGCAAAAGATAATAGATCGGCTGCCGGATAATGAACAGTATTATCGGCTCGATGAACTTCGCTCATGGGGCATTCCGGCCTTTATGGTGCAGCGTATCAGGGTAGAACTTGAGCGCAATATGGCCGAGTCAATGATGCTCCCTCAAACAGACTGGGCCAATATCAAATCAGAGGCGGTACAGCAGGCCTGGCAACAGTTTGTGCAGGCTATCCGTGCGGA
>DATGUX010000263.1:0-3963 GCA_035300985.1 Fodinibius sp. | reverse complement strand
CTCCATTGACCGGGTCCGTCATGATGTGAGTGATAAACTGGATCCAAAGTCCTTTGTTCGTAAACACCCCTTACCTGTAGTAGGCGGGGCGGTATTAGTTGGATTTTTGTTAGGGCATAACGACAAGCATAAATCTTCCGGTCATTCTTCTTCTGAGGATGCAGGAGGAGGCTTGACAAGTACATTAATCTACGAGCTAAAACGCTTGGCTACTAAAAAGGCATTGAGCTTCGCTACCAATTTTATGGAAAAGAAGTTTGATGAGAAGACCAGCGAGCTGGCAGGTATCACCAATGGCGAGGCTGAAGATTAACCGCTCTGCTGAAGAAGGGAAATATCCTTTTTCTAAGCGCCTGCCATTTACTTTATAGCAATTCTTGAAATACCCGCTTGCCCGGGTGCTGGGTTTGAAGTCGGCCAGGGGCTAACGCCCGCATCTATACATCGGGTGTCCGGTAAGGGCTGTTCCCATTTAGCTGCCTGTCTACGTGCAACCAAAGCGCATCATAGTTGTTTATTAACTTGAGTTATTAAGCATGCGTTATGCAGCGCTCCGCGGCTGTATTCCTCTACTTCTTTTTAAATTAGGCCAGTAGATTGTCGATTTCGTTGAGATTCATAAGCTTTTGAGCGTCTGGCGGGTCTTTATTCAGGATTAAATGGTATGCTTTTCCGACTTAGCTCTAAGTGGGTTATTTTATATACTTTTACGTAAAAATATTATTAGAGAGTGTAACTATTTTTATAATAGCTCGTGTAACTAACCTAATGAAACCAAACCCGGTATAACTTATATGGATATGCGAAAAGGGATATTGTTGCTGGCTCTTGGCTTTTTTATGACCATGAGTGTGCAGGCTCAATCTCAGGATAATTTAAATATTACGCTGCAGAAGGCTATAGATATAGCTCTTGAAAATAATTATCAGCTGAAGGTTGCGGAAAACAATGTAGAGCTCAGCAAGAAGGAAGTACTCAGCAATAAAGCAGACTACCTGCCGTCGGTCGATGCCAACTTGTCCGGAAACCGCAATATCGGGCGTACCTTTAATCAAAATACGGGTCAAATTACTGACAGGAGCAATAATTCGATGCGCACCAGTATCAGTGCCAGCCTCCCGATATTTAGTGGTCTTGAAAACCTGCATTCCCTTAAGAGCAGCCGCTTTGACCAGAAGTCGAGTGAGGAGAATCGCGATCGGGTTCGTGAAGATATTATTTTTAATACCGCCAGTAACTATCTCCAGTTTATACTGGATAAAAAATTCCTGGAAATCGACAAAGAAAACCTGGAAGCTTCCAGGAAAACGCTGGAACAGGTGCGTGCGCAGGTGGATGTTGGTTCGCGTCCGAGGGTAGATCTTTATAATCAGGAAGCGACCGTTGCCAACAATGAGCTGGCCGTGGTCAATTCTCAAAATGCTCTGAAGTCCAGCCGGCTCAATCTTATTCAAACCCTGCAGATCGATCCGCTGAAAGAGTACAGCTTTGTCGCTCCGGAGATTGAAACCCAGCAGATAACGCCCAAATCCTATGATCTGGAACAGCTGGTGGCGACCGCGCTTGAAAACCGTTCGGACCTTCAAAGTGAGAAGTTTAATATTCAATCCATTAAGCATCAGCTGAGCGCTACGCGCGGCAGTCTTTATCCATCACTGAGCCTAAGCGGAACCCTTTCGAGCAGTTATTCTGAGCTGCAGCAGCTGGATTTCCAGGATCAGTTTTTTGACATTAACATCAACCGTTCATTAGGCCTGTCGCTGAGCATCCCTATCTTCGGCAATTTGGACCGAAGGACAAATGTGCAGTCGCAGCAGATCAACTATAAGAATGCCAAGCTCAATTTACAGAACATTCGTCTGCAGGTGGTCCAGGAGGTTAACCAGGCCTATAACGATTATGAATCGTACCAGAAGCAGCTGCAATCTTCCAAAAAAGCGTTGGAGGCAGCCGAACGCACCTATCAAACCCAGAAACAACGATATGAAGTAGGAGCCGGAACCCTCATTGAGCTTAGCGACGCCAATGCCCAATATGTAGAGGCTCAGGCTAATCGTGCACAGTCATTTTTCCGAGTGATTTTTCAGCAAAAGCTGCTGGATTACTATATCGGCAAGCTTGACCAGGATGTGACGCTGCGCTAATATTTAATAATAAACCCATGGCTAAAACAAAACGATCATCAACGAAAAAGCTGCTGATTATTGGCGGTGTAATTCTCGTGGTGCTTATTCTGGGCGGACTGACAGCCCGATCGATGGGATGGCTTGATGGCGAAGGAGAAGGAACCACTGTGGAAACGGCCAAAGCCGAACGCCGAACGATCACGCAGATTGTTTCGGCTTCGGGCAAGATACAGCCGGAGGTAGAAGTGATCATGCGCCCGGAGGTGTCAGGTGAAATTACAGAACTGCCTATTAAGGAAGGAGATTATGTGGAGCAGGGCGACCTGCTGGTCCGCATAAAGCCGGATATTTACAAGGCTCGTATCGATGAGCTAAATGCCTCACTGCTGACCCAGAAGGCTCGCAGAGAGCAGGCGCGTGCCAGCCTCTTGGAAGTCGAGTCTATTTTTAAGCAGAAAAAGAAGCTTATTGATCGGGGGGCGATTTCTGAGGCAGAGTTCATCCAGGCAAATTCAGATTATAAGTCGCAGCAGGCAAATTTTGAAGCCTCAAAATACCAGGTCCAAAGTGTGCAAGCCCAGCTGCAGCAAGCCAAAGAAGAGCTTCAGAAAACGATCATCCGTGCCCCGCGGCGGGGAACCATCAGTAAACTGGCCGTTGAGGCGGGTGAGCGCGTACTGGGCAATACGCAGGCCATAGGTACCGAACTGCTCCGCATTGCCAAGATGGATCAAATGGAAGTACAGGTAGAGGTAAATGAAAACGACATTGTAAATGTGGCATCCGGCGATACGACTAATATTATGGTGGATGCTTATCCCGAGCGCACCTTTAAAGGAATAGTCACGGAAATTGCAAACTCCGCCGATGTATCGGCCGAAGGTACCAGCGAAGAGGTTACCAACTACGAAGTGAAGATACGCATTGCTACGCCCCACAATATGGATATGGGAGAGGGACAGCTGGTGCAGACTGTTTCACAGGAGGGGCCCGAGGATACCTTTATACCTGCCTTTAAGCCCGGGATGTCGGCCACGGTAGATATTGAAACCAATACGGTTCACAATGTCGTAGCCATTCCTATTCAGGCCGTTACCGTTCGCGATTTTGCCAAGGATGAGAAGAATCCGGAGGGAAATAAATCCGATAGTACCGGCACCGAAGCCCAAAAAGATACGGCATCTGCGGAAGATGACTTTCAGGTAGCGCCTCGCGAGGACTTACGGAAGGTCGTTTTTGTGGTAGAAGCCGGCAAAGCCAGTCGCAGGGCCGTGGAAACCGGCATTAGCGATAATACTCACATACAGCTGAGCTCGGGCGTTGAGGAGGGAGAGGAAATTGTCATTGGCAGTTATCGCGTACTTTCCAAGGAGCTGGCTGACGGAGACAAGATTAACGTAAACAATCAGCAATTTAGCAGATAGCAGGCATAGGATATGGCTAAACCGATAATACAGGTCCAGGACCTTACAAAAATTTACCAGATGGGCAACCAGGAGGTGCGAGCCCTCGATGGAGTCACTTTCGATATCCTGGAGAACGAATATATTGCTATTATGGGGCCGTCGGGTTCCGGAAAATCAACGATGATGAATCTGATTGGGTGCCTGGATACCCCCACCAGCGGACAGTATGTGCTTAATAACCAGGATGTGAGCCAGCTTGATGATGCCGAGCTGGCGGAAGTGCGCAACCGGGAGATTGGCTTTGTCTTTCAGACCTTTAACCTGCTGCCGCGCACCGACTGCCTGTCAAATGTAGAGTTGCCGCTGATCTATGCGGGTGTTAAAACGGCCGAGCGCCACGCGCAGGCCGAAAGGACGCTGCAGCGCGTAGG
>DATGUX010000262.1:0-5444 GCA_035300985.1 Fodinibius sp. | reverse complement strand
ATAACACTGACTGAGCAGCTCCGCCATGCCGTATTCGGAGTGAATACGGCTTCCGTCAAGACCAAAACCGCGAGCCAGCTTTCGATGCAGCTGCTTACGCCTAATCTCGCGCCGGTGTGTTTTCATACCGCCCGTTTCAATGACAATACTGTTGGACGTCAGCTTTACTTCTTCCATCTCCAGCAGGTCCAGCAGCCCAAAAGCGGCCCCAAATAGGATAAGGTGCTTCCTGCTTTTCCGCAGCTTGGAAATAGCGTCCGGATTCAAAGGCTCATCCAGCGGCAGAAAACGGCTTAGTCCACTTTCATCCTGTTCAATAAGTTTTTGGATCATGTAGATGAGCGAGGAGTGCGGATTGTCGGCGTAGCCGGGTGTATAACCCCATATTACTGCTGAATCCAAATTGTAAAATTGTCGGAAGCCCTTCATCAACGACTCTTCATAAAGCGCTGCATTCTGTATGTTATGGATGCTTTGCTGCATATCCGAGGTCCCACTGCTTTTAAAAACCAGATCAGGTTCCTTTTCCGGCTGCGTGCTAAGATTCGCATCTTTAAAAGCCCGGATGGGCAGCAGTGGAATGTTGGAAACATCTTCCTGAATCCGGCTGAAGATCTCCTCCCCTCTCAATGCCTCACAAAATCGTCGGTAAACGGGATTCTCCCCGAACTGATATTCAAAAATACGTCGGGCTTTCTCCTCAAACGTAATTTCATCAGAGAATATAAGCGAATACCAGTCTTGCATTGATGACTTTTTAAAAGTAAAATTTTTCCAGGCTACATTAAGTATCACCAAAGCAACCAAAGAAAATTTCGATCTCAGTGAATCTTCGTGCCTGTATTAGGTTACTTAGTGTAACAGAACTTGTGAAAATCCCGAATATCCAACAGGGAATTTAGAATGAAGAAGTACTTTCAATATTCATTTCTCTGCAGTTCCCAAACCCACTCGATCAAAAATACGCTCCACATTGCGCGTATGATGATCCAGATCAAAGGCTTCGTCGATATCCTCTTTCGTAAGATTCGCCTGCACGGTTTCATCGGCTTCCACCAAATCGCGGAACATGGTTTTCTGCTCCCATGCCTGCATGGCCAGCGGCTGCACGGTATCGTAGGCCTTTTCACGGCTCATTCCTTTATCAATGAGCATATGCAGCACACGCTGAGAGAAGGTCAGCCCAAAAGTCTTATAAATGTTGTCGTGCATATTGTCTTCAAAGATGGTCAACTTATCAACCACGCCCGAGAAACGATTGAGCATATAATCCAGCAGGATGGTAGCGTCAGGCAGGATAATCCGCTCGACTGAAGAATGCGAGATATCACGTTCGTGCCAGAGCGGAATATCTTCGTAGGCCGAAATCATATAGCCGCGCAGCACCCGCGAGCAGCCCGAAATATTTTCGGAGCTGACCGGATTGCGTTTGTGCGGCATCGAAGAAGACCCCTTCTGCCCTTTGCGGAAGAACTCTTCAACCTCACGCACTTCACTGCGCTGCAGGTGACGAATTTCCACGGCCATCTTTTCCATGGTGGAACCGATGAGCGCCAGCGTTGAAATATAGTCAGCGTGGCGGTCGCGCTGCAGGGTTTGCGTGGAAATGGGGGCGGGACTCAGTCCCAACTCTTCGCAAACGGATTCTTCCACTTCCGGCGGGATGTTAGCAAAGGTGCCGACAGAGCCACTCATCTTGCCAAACGCTACATTTTCAGCTGCCCGTTCAAAGCGCTCCTGATTGCGCTTCATCTCGGCATACCAGAGTGCGCATTTGAGTCCAAAGGTCGTCGGTTCGGCGTGCACGCCGTGGGTGCGTCCCATCATGACGGTAAATTTATGCTCTTTGGCTTTGGCGGCCAGTACGTCGATGATATGCTGGATATCCTTGCGCAGAATCTCATTAGCCTGCTTCAGGCGGTAACCGTTGGCCGTATCCACCACATCGGTAGAAGTGAGCCCGTAGTGCACCCACTTTTTTTCTTCCCCGAGCGACTCCGACACCGAGCGCGTGAAAGCCACGACGTCGTGGCGGGTCTGTTTTTCGATCTCTTTGATTCGGTCCACGTCAAATGCGGCCTTCTCGTAGAGCTTTTCGACATCTTCTTTGGGAATTTTGCCCAGCTTACTCCAGGCGTTACAGGCGGCCAGTTCCACCTCCAGCCAGGCTTGGAATTGGTTTTCCAGCGACCAGATATCGGCCATCTCTTTACGGGAATATCGCTCAATCATCGGGATCCGTTATTGGTTTTATTGAATTTGCCCAAAGTTAGGGTATTTATCGGTAAGGGGAAAAGATGAAATTAAAAGTCAGAAGTGAAACCTTAGACGACTTCACTCCTGGCCTCTCTATTTTCCCGTTTCTATTGCTTCGGTATTTTAATCCACTGGCCGGATGAGATCTTTTCATTCAGCTGTACCTGATTGGTGATGGCTACGTCCTGCTCGGTGAGGTCCATCGGCAGATTTTCCGGCACAAAAGAATCGAAAGTACCAGAGCGATTAGCACGGGAAGCCTGCAGACGAACCGGCTGTATATTCAAAATACTTCGGTCGGTCAGCTTGCTGAAGTTACTCGTAGTTCTCTTAAACTCATCACTATAAGAGTCGAACTGCTCGGCTAAAGTATAGGCTACATAGCGATAAATATTTCCATTATAGGCAACCGAGTACAGATAAAGCTTTACATCACCGCCACCCTCTGCCTGGGCTTTGGCCGTTGCCTCGTAGGCATTCAGTCCGTTATTGGATCGATCGTTGGCGGCAATTCCTTTTACGCCGTCCTGACTTAAAAATTCTTTGACCGAAGCACGTGGAGAATCATTCTTACTGTCAATCTGAAATAAGATAATGGCGTTCTGATCGTCATTTACCATCTGTACCACACTGGTCTGATTGACGAGTTTCCATCCTTGGGGATAGGGGAACTGAAACTTCAGCTCAGGATGGTAAAATACGCCATTACGGGTAAAGCCCTCGCGTGGATTTTTGCCGTACACCAATCCATCAATTTCCTGCATATATTGGTCCGTATCCACAATATTTTGCTCATACCCTTTTTTCTTCCATTTCTGTGCCAGACTGGGAATGGTATTTTGCCGCTCTCCCGGATCAGGGTGGGTCGATTGCCAGGTGGGCAGTGCCTGTCCCGATTGTTCGGAGATACGTTCCAAAGCACTAAAAAAGCCCGCTCCCCGGGCCGCATCGTAATGTTCCATCGCTGCATACTCCACACCCAATCGGTCTGATTCTCGCTCATCATCGCGACTGTAGCTTAGAAACAGCAGCTGTGCCGCCTGACTGCCCAGCTGAAGGATATCGCCTCCGGGAAGGCCCAGTACTTCTCCACCCACGGCACCTCCAACCAGTGCCAGCTGCCCTACCTGCTGCTCAAGGGCTCGCTGCGAGGCATGGCGCGCTGCCACGTGGCCAATTTCGTGTCCCAATACTACCGCCAGCTGTGCCTCATTTTCCAGATGTGCCAGCAGCCCGCGCGTTACGTACACATAGCCGCCGGGCAAAGCAAAAGCATTCGGTATTTCGCTATTCAGCACCCGAAAATGGAATTCGGTGTTTTTATATTTCGCAGGAGTATCTTCCCGGCGCAGATGGCTTTTGGAGAGCACTTTTTGTCCGATGCGCTCAACATATTGCTGCAGGTTTTCATCCTGATACACCCCATATTGCTGTTGAATCTGCTTATCGGATTTTTTGCCTATCTGTACTTCCTGCTCCCAGCTGTAACCATAGGCCCGTTTATTTCCCGTCACAGGGCTTCTTTGGACCGTGCAAAATGTAACGAACAGCCCCGTTAATAATATTAGTAGCAAATTCCGCATTTTTGATAATTTGAACATAAGTATCTCCTTTATATTAATGTATGACGAACAGAGGACTTTCGTGCCGGCCTCCGGCTTTAATATATCTGTTTCATTTTATGCTTCCAATGCTCATAAATCATCATCATAGCAAGCGTATCAAGCTCGCAGTAGCGCAGCAGTGATCTGTAACATCTTTTCTGCTCTTTCTTACTAAGATCCCCGGCAATAAGTTTCCCATAAAGTGTCATGGCTTCGGTGCCGCGCTGTACGTTCCGCTCAACGCCTTCCTGTAGCAAATCATAGGGATTTTGGATTTTATCACCTTCGCCGGATCTCCACCAAATAAATTGGTCAAAATTAGAACTGCTATAGGGATGGCTGTACTTCTCTTTTAAAAAAGAACTTTGCGCCATTACCGAAGGCAATACGTCCTTGATGCTCAGCGAATTGTTCATATTGCTATTATAATAATATTGCCTTACCTGCCGGCTAAGATCGGCTATATAGGGCGGTTGCGAGTGTGTGGAATCGTGACGTTGGATTAACGCTTCCAGCCACTGTATCAGCCACTGGCTATCGGGAATCATCTCCGATTCTTCCTGCAGCTCGCTGCGGATTACCTTCAGTGCATTCCGCTCAAAGTTGGAATACTGTACAATCGTTCCCTCATTAATTCCTGGCACCTGCATCAGCTGGCGCACCAGTTCATAATTTGGATATTCACTGTCAAATTCTTCTATCCACTGATGGTGTTCCCAGCTTCCGTCTTTATGGAGGGTGTGGCTTGAGAACTGGAAAACGACCAAATGATAGGGCGGCCGGCCCGCTCGTATGGGAACGGCATAGTTCCCCGCCTCAAAATCAAGGAAATGAAAGGGGTATTCCCACCGGCGCAGCTCTTTAGCCAGCGCTGGGCGTATAATCTCCTGCGGTACCTCCCGCCCCTGCGTTTTATGAACCTGCAGCGCCTGACGCATCTTTTCGGTAATACGGCCGTTTCGCTGGACAATTTCTCCCGCTGACGGCAATTCACTGCTATCAATCTGCTGCTGATAAAATATACGGTCTGCTATCCGCCTTTTTGTGCCGGACCCAATGAGATCAAAAATATGGTCAGCCCGGCCATCTAATGCATTTTTTTCAGGAGTCCAGCACTTGTCAAACCCACTGGGCTTTTCAGCTTCCCGGCCGGGCGGAAGCCGGAATTCACACCGCTGGCATTTTGTCCCTATCTGCGGCTCTACTTTCCTCTTCTGCAGATAGACCTCCCGCAAAAAGTCCAGCGACTCAGAAAATGAGTCCTTTGGGAGGTTCTTCCGGGCAAATTCCGAACTATTATGGATTTGTGAGATAGGTTCACTTACATCCAGTTTGGCCAGCAGCTGTTGATTACCAATCGGTATATTTGAAGCTATTTTATTTTGTTTCTCGACATTCAACAGTTGGGGCAACCCGCTGGTCTGTGCGGAACCCGATTTATCGGGAAGCACCAGCAGCGGCAGCAACGAATAGTCGGGATACTGCTGCTTCAGGATATAAAGCTGATAGGCAAAATCGATCAGATACTTGCGCCATCGGGAGTGGATTTCTCCCTTTTGATTCCACAGGTGGTGTTTCCTTGAG
>DATGUX010000261.1:0-13859 GCA_035300985.1 Fodinibius sp. | reverse complement strand
GTTTTACAAAGATGGCCTGGGGACACAACCGAATGGCCCGTGCGGCCGGCATGGCCGAGTGGACACCGAATTTGCGAACCTCATAACTGGCAGCTGCTACTACGCCGCGCCCGTCAGGAGATCCCCCGACTATAAGTGGTTCTCCCCTATATTCGGGAAAGTCCCGCTGCTCAACCGAGGCATAGAAGGCATCCATATCGATATGGATTATTTTACGGACGCTATATTCAGCCATGCAAAAACCAGCTTAATTAAAGGTTGCTAAATAGCAGGGTTCAAAAATCGTAAAAAAAAGGTTATTATCCATGATCAGTAATTTTAACTATTAAACAATGAAGTTCGTATGAACGTTTTAGACGGGACAACAATTTTTTGGCTTATTGCGATGGGTATGCTTTTAGGGGCACTGGTAAAAATGGTCATGTGGAAAACAACGGTCAGTATCCTTGTTAATGTGGTATTCGGTGCCTTTGTAGCTGTCATAATGGGAGCCATATTTACTGGGTTGAACCTTCCGGGGGTGCTGTTATTTTCCTTTATGTGCAGTATGGCTCTTCTATTTATCCTGAATGTTTTTAATATGGAAAGGCAAGAAGCGCATTAGCAATGAGCCCCGGCTGTCCGCACGGATTTTTTATCAGTAGCTTCCGATGGTTTTGAAAGTTAAGGTTATATGCTATAAATATTTGTGAGAAGCTTGTGTCCGGGAACCACAGGACGCAAGAAAGCATTTATATAAAGTAGTTGATAATCACAAAAAAGAGGAGGGAGTTATGATGCCATCAATAGGTGTTCAACTATTTTGGATGATTGCCGTAGGCTTGACCATTGGTTTTGCAGGTCATTATATTTACCCTGACCGGGGACTTAGCATGGGCAGCAGCCTTTTTGCTGCTACATTAGGCGCTGTTGTCATGGGAGTGGCAGCCTATTATTTATCTTATGATCTTCCCGGAACCTATTCCTTTCTGGGCTCATTATCATTTCTTTTCATTACGAATGTTTTCATGCAAGAAGCATAGTCTGACTGATAAATGCCTAATGAATAATTAGATTAAATAAAATTATTGTATAAAAGCTGGCATCTTACAATATTTTTTTTATGTTAGTGTCAGGGATTGTGATGAGATGTAAAAAGCAGGGATTCAGCTTAGGCTGGATCCCTTTTTTTATTAAAGAACTCTTTGATGCTTCGGGGTGGGTAAAGGCGAACTCTCTCCTTGACAGATTTCGGGACTTGTTCAAGGGTTATTTATTAACAAGCCGCTTATCATTATTCGTTAGCCATCTCTTAATTGCTATTTTATAAAATTTTCCGGAATCGTCTATTCAGTGCATGATTATATTTATTCGCAAATAATCCGGGATAAAATACGTTTTCAGGCAACTTTTCAAGATAAATGGAAATTAATCATTCCTGCCGTTGAATGATTAGTCAAACTCCCTTAGCTTCTGTTATATAAATTAATGATATAGCATCGAAATATATCTTAATGGGATTGAACTGGTATAATAAAAACGATACTTAAATTTAAAGAGGATTGTTATGTCAGAACCTTCAACTTATTCGCTTTGGCTGCAGCCCAACGGAGATATTATTTATCGATTGCAGAAATATATTAAGAAGCTGAGTACTAAGTATAATACCCCTGTATTTGAACCGCATATAACCTTGCTTGGCGGGCTTAAATCCTCAGAAACAGAGCTACTCTCATTAACTAATACTCTGGCGTCGTCTTTGCATCCTTTTGAACTTCAGCTGACAAAGGCAGATTATACCGATCGCTTTTATCAGGCCCTTTTTATTCGCATTAAGGAAAATGCCCCCCTTAAAGAGGCACGCAGCCTCGCCTGTCGATTATTTGACTGTGGGCAAGCAGATAAATATATGCCCCATGTGAGCTTGCTTTATGGAGACCTGTCTCGTAATGAAAAGGAACGCATTTTAAATATCATTGGCCGGGAATTCTACACTACTTTTTCGGTAAAGAGCCTGGCGCTTATCAAATCGGACGGACGCCCAAAAGAGTGGAAGAAAATAGAGACGGTGGTATTCTGAGCTGTAAAAATGACAGTCCCCAAGGGTTGACTATCTACGCGAATATTCCGATGATCAACCATTGATAATACGAAGTGTGATGAGTTAAAATTAATATAAAACAATTCGAATTATGTCCGACTACAGTTTTTTTAAACAGGTCAATCAGGCGTTCGATGCTGCCGCTCAATATACCTCTTTTGACAAGGGTATATTGGACCAAATTAAAATGTGTAATAATGTGTATCGGCTATCATTTCCGCTTAAGCGTGATGATGGAAGTCTTGAAGTTATTCAGGGTTGGCGCGTTCAGCACAGCCATCATAAACTCCCGACCAAAGGCGGCGTTCGGTTTAGCATGATGGTAAATGAAGATGAAGCCATGGCATTGGCAGCCCTTATGACCTATAAATGTGCTGTAGTAGATGTTCCTTTTGGAGGAGCTAAGGGCGGAGTAAAAATCAATCGTGCGGACTATTCGGAGGGAGAAATAGAACGCATTACCCGCCGTTATGCTTATGAACTTATTCGGAAGGGATTTTTAGGACCGGGTTCTGACGTGCCGGCCCCCGATTATGGAACAGGGGCACAGGAAATGGGCTGGATTTTGGATACCTACCGGCAGCTTGAATCTGATATTAATGCCGAAGCATGTGTGACCGGGAAACCGATCCCGCAAGGCGGTGTTCGCGGACGAGCGGAAGCTACGGGCCGGGGAGTCTTTTTTGGCATACGCGAAGCCTGCCGTAACAAAGAGGATATGGATAGTCTCGGACTTACTGATAAGATTGAGGATAAAACATTTATCATACAGGGCTTGGGCAATGTAGGCTTCAGTGCTGCTAAAAACTTGATTCAGGCCGGTGCCACAATGGTAGGTGTTGCTGAGATTGAAGGCTCTATCTATAATAAGGATGGAATAGACCTGCATGAATTGATGGAGTTTAGGGAAGAAACAGGCTCCATTATAGGTTTTGGTGAGACCCAAGAGTTGGAAAGTAATACCGCGGTATTAACTTCTGAGTGCGACATCTTAATTCCTGCGGCACTTGAGAACCAGATTACCGAGGACAATGCTCCCCGGGTAAAGGCTAAAATATTAGCTGAGGCAGCGAATGGACCGACAACTACAAAAGCCGGCAAAATACTAACGGAAAAGGGGATATTCGTAATCCCGGATACTTACTTAAATGCCGGTGGGGTCACTACTTCTTATTTTGAATGGTTAAAAAACATCTCGCATGTTCGTTTTGGACGTATGCAGAAACGCTTTGAGGAAGGAAGCTTTCGCAAAATATTGAATGTCATTGAAAATAGTTCCAATCGGACATTCACGGAAGAGGAGTTGCAGAGACTTGCTAAAGGCGCCGATGAGAGTGACTTAGTAGATTCCGGCCTCGAGGATACTATGATCAACGCTTACAGCCAGGTCAATGAGTTGCGTAAGCGGCATAGCATAGATATGAGAACGGCTACTCTTCTCAGTGCCATTGAAAAGATTGGTGTTATTTATAACCAGATGGGTATTTTCCCCTGATCAGTATTTGTCTTCTATTCCCAATAGCTCCGGTATTATCGCCGGGGCTTTTTTATTAGGGCCTGGTCTGTATTTTGTGGAGAGCTTAAAAAACTCGTAGGACGGCAGGGTTTGTCAACCTACGAGTGGCTTTCGGCCTTATTGACCCTATTAACCCGTCCGACCATCCCGAGCAGTCGGGATTCAGACGGGGAAGATATTTTGAAGCAGTCCTGTGCTAAGATTTTCGGAGATTCGGGCCGTAGCTTTTGGCTGTACTCAATTTTGAGCTATAGCTTGTTCTTGACAAGCACCATAATAGAAAGGGTTCAAAGATCTATCTTTCTCTTATTCTTAAATAATTCGGGTTAAATATTTGCATTTGTAAGGCGGCCTTCCTATTACTGTATAAATGCAACCCTCAAAATCAAGGGTATGAAGCTGGAAGAGAAAAATATTGACAGGTGGCAATCAGGCAGCTGGCATCAGGCCTATCAGCTATTAGGTGCCCATCCCAAAACTGACGGTACTCACTTTGCGGTATGGGCGCCCCATGCATATTCGGTGAGCGTAGTCGGGGAGTTTAACAATTGGGACGGCCGGCGCCATCCCATGCAAAAGGAAGCATCAACGGGTATTTGGACGGCCTTTGTGCCCGACGTTGGGCAATGGGCTTTGTATAAATATGAAATTAAAACCGCTCGGGATGCGGCACCGTTTTTAAAGGCCGACCCCTATGCGGTCGTGTCGGAGGTGCGCCCGAAAATGGCATCGCTGGTATATCAGCTGGATGGCTTTGAATGGAAAGACGATAAGTGGATTTCAGAGCGGCAAGAACACCAATCTTTCCGAAAGCCCATCTCTATTTATGAGGTACACCTTGCTTCCTGGAAACGAAAAGGGGCCGATAACAGGACCTACCTCAGCTATCGGGAGCTGGCCGACGAGCTGGTACCCTACGTCAAAGAATGTGGCTTTAGCCATATTGAGTTGATGCCCGTAGCTGAGCATCCCTATGATCCTTCCTGGGGCTACCAGGTAACGGGTTATTACGCGCCTACCAGTCGGTTCGGCGCTCCCAAAGATCTGATGTATCTTATTGATGCCTGCCATAACGAAGATATAGGCGTGATACTGGATTGGGTGCCCGGCCATTTCCCCAAAGATGAGCAGGGACTACAAATGTTTGACGGCCGGCCGCTATATGAATATGAAGATGACCGGAAGCGTGAACAGAGGGATTGGGGAACCTACATTTTTGATTATGGAAAGAAGGGGGTTCGGAATTTCCTGCTCTCCAACGCCTGCTACTGGTGCGAGAAGTTTCATATTGATGGTCTTCGCGTTGATGCGGTGGCTTCAATGCTTCACTTAAATTATTCAAAGGCAGAGAACGACTGGACGCCCAATAAGTTTGGAGGGGCAGAAAATTTGGAGGCTATTGACCTGCTGAAAGATTTTAACCAAATTATACATCGCGAATTTCCGGGCATCCTTACTTTTGCAGAAGAATCAACTTCTTGGGAAGGAGTGACAAAACCGGTTCATCATGGCGGGCTTGGTTTTGATTACAAATGGAATATGGGATGGATGAACGACACGCTCGAATATGTGAAGATGGAGCCACGGCAGCGGGCGGAAGACCCCAATAAGATTACCTTCCCGATGATGTATAACTACTCGGAAAACTTTTTGCTGCCTTTCTCGCATGATGAGGTTGTTCACCTAAAGAATCCCATGGTTTGGAAGAGCTCGGGCAGCGAGCAGCAGCAATTTGCCAACTTGCGCCTGCTCTACACCTATTTTTACAGCCATCCCGGAAAAAAACTGCTGTTTATGGGCAGCGAATTTGCCGAAACCAGTGAATGGGCGGAAGATCGGGCCCTGCACTGGCATCTGCTCGATCATGATCGCCACCGCGGTGTGCAACGCCTGGTAAAAGATCTGAATAGATTATATACTAACGAGCCCGCCCTGTATGAAATTGACAGGGATGATCAGGGTTTTGAGTGGATTGAGCTGGGACATGAAGAACCCTCCTTCTTTGCCTTCTTACGGAAAGCCCGGCAACCGTCCGATCATTTGCTGATTGTGCTCAACTTTTCGGATCGCCCCATAGAAGACTATCACCTTAGTCCCTTTTCCGGTGTACAATACAAAATGCTATTCAATAGCGACTCGGCCTATTACGGTGGAGAAAATCGAGGCAGCCATTGGGGGGAGCAGTCGGAGCAGCGTATTGCTCTTCCTCCATTTTCGGCCCTTATCTTAAAACCCGCCTAAGGATTAAAGCTGCTTCAGTGACCGTTGCAGCCGGCTTGCATAAGAAAGAAAATGTTTGATTTTATTAACAGGCTTCATTTTAGTATATTTGTCTGTTTAATTTGTCAAAATTATAATGCTCAATGGCCTTTAAGCTTAACAACCTTCCCAACCGTACTGAAAAGCCCCGCGAAAAAGGAATCACACTTGTACTCGATAAAGGACTCAGTGTTCGTCAAGTTGAGGACTTATGCGAGTCGAGCTCGGGCTATATTGATATTGCCAAGTTAGGCTGGGGTACCAGTTATGTAACCCAGCATCTTGAAGATAAGCTGGCGGTGTATCAGAATGCCGATATTCCGGTCTATTTTGGCGGCACACTTTTTGAAGCTTATGTACTGCGCGATCAGCTGGATGCTTATATGGAGCTGCTGGATCGGTTCAATATCAGTCATGCTGAGGTTTCAAATGGAACTATCTGGTTATCCGATCAGCGCAAGTTGGAGATCATCCGGCATATGAGCAAGCATTTTACCATCTTGTCGGAGATAGGAAGTAAAAACCCTAATGACATCATTCCGCCTTATAAGTGGGTCCAGATGATAAAGCGGGAACTTGATGCCGGTGCCTGGAAGATTATTTGTGAGGCTCGGGAAAGCGGAACCGTAGGGGTTTTTCGCCCCAATGGGGAAGTGCGTTCCGGACTTATTGATGAAATTGCAGATCAGATACCTGCTGAGAATTTAATTTTTGAAGCCCCCCAAAAGGAGCAACAGGTTTGGTTTATCCGTAAATTCGGAAGTAACGTAAACCTGGGTAATGTTCAGCCATCGGAAGTAATTCCGGTGGAAACTCTCCGGTTAGGGCTTCGGGGCGACACCCTTTTTGACTTTTATTCTCTTGAAGATGAGGATATGAATAAGCTTTACGCCAACCAAGAAAGCGAAAAGTCTGAAGGTTAATAATATCTAAACAATCAACGAAGTTTACTCTTAAAAATACCTATGAAAGTATTATACGCTGCAGCTGAGATCTCTCCCTTCGCCCGAATGACACATACAGCCGATTTACTGCGATTTCTGCCGGCATCATTGCAAGATAAAGGGTATGAAATACGCATCCTGCTACCCAAATATGGCACTATTAACGACCGCCGGAACCGGCTGCATGAAGTGATCCGGCTATCCGGTATTGAGGTAGAAGTGGGAGACAAGGTCGAAAGTATGCGCATTAAAGTAGCCAGTATTCCCAATGCTAAACTACAGGTCTACTTTCTGGATAATGACACCTACTTTAAGCGTAAGGCCATGTTCCTGAACCCTGACACTAACGAGCATTATGATGATAACGACGAACGCATTACATTTTATAGCAAGGGCGTGCTCGAAACGGTGGCAAAATTAGGATGGAAGCCCGATATCATCCATTGCCATGATTGGGCGGCCGGCCTTATACCTCTTTTGGTTAAAGAAAAATACAAGGACCTGGATCTTTTCAAGGATACGCAGGTCATTTATAATATTCATCATCCGGAGAATAACGGCGTTTTCAACAAAGAACTACTCGATTTAATTGGTTTGCCCGATTCTTTTGACAAGGGCAATCTTATTGAGGATGGAAACGTTGACTTGCGTACCATCGGTTTAAAGTACAGCGATCATGTTGTTACGGGCAATCATTTGACCGGCCAGCTTGACGACCTTTTCGATGAGCTGGAACTTTCTCCCAAGAAAATTCAGGGTTCACCGGAAGTAGTATCTGATAAGTTTGCAGCTTATTATGACGATATCGCTGGGACGGAAGAAGAAACCGAAGAATCCTAAAAAACTTAGTATCATATTTTGTTGCAGAATATAATGGGCAGCATCTCTAAAAAAGCGGGTTCGCTCTCTTTAACTGTATTATGTAGTGCCTTAATCCTGCTGGCCGGTTGCGACAGCCCCGGTTCGGTAGGCAGCGGGTTAACTGATTCAGGTGCGGAAGTGCAGGTGGTCAAAGATACCATCACCGTGACGGAAATACACCAGTTCAATTCCTTTTCGGGAAACTATCGGGCCATTTCCGCCGGGCAATTTAATGATCCGCTCTTTGGCGAGATCTCCGCTACGAGCTTTTTAAAGCCCTCATTACCATCGGCCGATACTTTATTCGCGCAGGGAGGTGCCTTGATGAAGCTGCGACTGCTCTATAGTACGTCCATGGTTTATGGCGATACCTTGTCCAGTCAAACCTTTGATATTTTTCCTATTACAGAATATTGGCGCGCTAATGCTCATAAGATTGGAGACAACCTCCAAATTAATGAGAATAAAAAGGTGGCCAGCTTTACGTTGGGCGAGGTTGATTCTCTGGAAATAATACTGGATGAACAGTGGGTTAATCAGCATTATCGCCCTTATGCAGAGGCAGACAGTTCGGCCATTGATTTTAATGGTTCTATCGATTCAACTTATAAAAATCAGGAGTATGGGTTAGCGATGGTACCCGTTAATAGCAATAAGGTGATTCCTTTTGACATGAGTTCGACCAGTTTTGTTATTGAAAATGCCGAAGATACCCTTGTCGTCCCTCCCAACCAGTGGGCTTATCATAGGTCACGAAAAAATCAACCCGCTCCACCCTCCGGAACAGCCACGATTCATAATATGTTGGAGCAGGCACTGAGTTTTAGTCTCGACCTTGAAGCTATTGATGTTAGCGGACCTAATATATCGCGGGCAGAACTGATTTTTTACCAGGATCAGAGTGCACTGGAACAATCTTTGACGGGAGCAGAGCAGCGCCCCCAACCGCAAGTGGCTTATCTTCATTATATAGATCCCGCAGAAACGCCTGACAACCTATTGCCCGGCAACCCTGTTTCGCAAGGTACCTTTTCAACCGAAGATAATGCCTTCCATTTTGAGCTCACCCAGTTTATGCAGCGCAGTTTTGTAAACGGACTTGCCGAGGAAAAAGATTTTTATATAACACTGCCCAATAACGGCAGTGTTCAGTCGAGCCTCCTATTTGCAGATCCGGCAAGCATACATCCGCCTGAACTTATAATTACCTATTTAAAAAATACCAATAGCTAACGTTGAAAAAATTAGTTTATATAACCTTTCTCGTTTGTTTTTGTAGCACTGCTGCTTGGGCACAATCAGAAGATAATAAAGCCAAAAGCAGTTCGGTATATTCAAAGCTGGGGGTCGGCTTTCCCGTAAGTAGCGCTAATACAGCAGCCCATTCCATGGGCCTGACGGGCGTATCATTTAATGAAACGTATGTGCCGTCCATTGCCAATCCTGCCCATTGGGGGAATATTGTCTATGGGCTTGGATCAGGCGGGGTAAAGCTGGAAACCTTTAGCGCTAAAGATCGTAACGGATCGGCTACTAATAGTCAGTTTGCAATAAACAGGTTTCAGCTCCAGCTTCCTGTATATCGGGGTAAATTTGGAGTTTCCGCCTCTTTTACCCCGCTTACAGAGGCGCGCTTTCGTACCTACCGTGAAGGCGTCAAATATACTGGAGAAGGTGCTATGCGTGATACGCTGGCTTATGGTATTGAGAATAAAGGGAGCGGAGGGCTTAACCGGGCTGAGCTGGGTTTTGGCTGGCAGATAACTCCCCATATATCAGTAGGCTATGCTGCGTCAGCGGTCTTTATGTCGCTTGATGACACCTTTTCATCGTTCTATGGAAGTTCAGAATATATTCCGGTTAGCTATACACTTGAAACAAGTGGAGTGGGTTTTGGAAATCGGATAGGGACCTATTTCCGCCTGCCCAAGCTGTTTGGAGAGGATGACCAGCTGGGAATAGGAGCAACGGTAAGCCTGCCGGTTACCATTGATGCCAAACGAGAACAAACTTCTAAGCAGAGCCGGCAAACGATAACACTGACCGACTCACCCAATTTAGGTGATGGCAGCATTACTATGCCCCTGTCGATTGATGCAGGCATCAGTTACTGGGCGTCTGAACTAACCATGTTTGCTGCCGAGGGATCGTTTGAGCAGTGGTCAAATTATGAAAACGATTTTAAACCATCCGAAGGCGCCTATTTTACTGATCGTTATAAAATGGGTTTGGGGTTTCAATATTTTCCTTACATTACAGGCTCCAACAAGTTTTTGTCATATTTTAAGTATCGCTTGGGGGCGTCTTACGACACCGGGCATTTAGAAATACAGGGAAACCAGATAAATACGCTGAAATTTTCCTTAGGCTTAGGGATTCCTTCACCGCAGTCCAATTCTAATTCATCCATTGATTTAAGTTTAGAATATGGAATTCGCGGAACAAAAAGTGATAATTTGGTTAAAGAACAAATATGGGGCGTTCGGTTAACGGTTAATTTAGCTGAAATCATGTTTTTCCGTCCAAAATTACAGTAGCAAAATAAATTGCGCTTAAATAAGTTTATAATGTGAACCACAGTTAAAATCTAAGAGTTATGAAAAAGCTGCTTCTTATATTTACCTTTATATTCTTCAGCAGTAGCTGGACGATGGCCCAAGCCACTTATGAACCCCCAAGCGGAATGAGTGAAATGGGTGCCTATTCTATTTTCTATGAAAACTATAAAAGCGAATCATATGAAGGCGCCTTGAAGTTTGGCCGGTGGATTTGGAAAGCCATGCCCGAAACGCTGGAAGGCTATTCCAAATTCGATTTAAAAAGTAATTTGCGGCGTCTGATCAAGGTCTACGGGCAGCTTGGCGCTAACGCAAGTGATCCCTCTCTGGGCGAAGCCTATACCGATACGGCTCTTATCATTTTTGATAAAGTATATGAAAAGTTTGGAGACAACTTAGATAGCTATAGCTGGTCGCTGCGGAAAGGACGCTTTTTACAAAGCCATGCCGATTATATTGAAGGTGCTAACACCAAAGCCGCTAAAGAATATCGAAAAGCTTTCGACCAGAAACCGGAAGAATTCACGAAGATGTCTGATGGCTATTATGTACAATCTATGTTGCAAAGCCTTATTGACGCCGGGAAAAAGGACGCCGCGCTTGCACTTATGGATGAAGCAGAGCCCTACGCTTCAGACAAACTTAAAGATTATTTTTCCAATTCCCGGAATAGTCTCTTTGATTCTCCGGATGAGCGTATAGCATTCCTTGAAAAGGAGTTGAAAAAAGATCCCGAGAATGAAGAGACCCTGACGCAGCTTCGCGATATATATGAGCGGCAGGAAATGTCCGGAAAATTATCCGATATCAATAAAAAACTCTACGAAATAAATCCCAACTACGAAAATGCGCTGGCCCTGGGCGAAAGCGCAATGAGTGATGCCCGATATAATGAGGCTATCAAATATCTGAAAGAAGCGTTTGAGAAGGCAGACGAGCCTGATGAAAAAACGGCTATTGCCCTCAACTTGTCCAGTACCTATATGAATACGGGTGACCTGCAGAGTGCGCGCCGCTATGCGCGTACTGCAGCAGATGCAGACTCTGATAACGGCAAGCCCTATATTTACATTGCTGATATCTATGCTCAGGCTGTCAACCAATGCACCAATAATAGGAAGATGGACGAAAAGGACCGTGTGGTATACTGGCTGGTGCTTGATTATCTGAATAAGGCCAAGCGTATGGATAGTTCGGTAAGCAGTGAAGCCGACCGCAAGATCCAGGCTTATGCACCCGTAACGCCCACTAAAGAACAGCAATTTTTTAAGAATTGGGAGGAAGGCCAAACGATGCAGGTCAACGGTTCTCTGCATTCATGCTACGGCTGGATAGGTGAAACAACGTCCGTTCGCTGATACTTTTAAATTTCGCTAAACCTTCTTATCTTACCACTTACTGATAAACAGTGCAGTAAAAGGCTGTACTGTTTATTAATCCTTTCACTGACATCGATCTATTTTACAATTCTAATTGATACTTAACCGGCCTATGGCAAGGCCAGAGGTTCGGCAACAAACATTAAATAACGGAAATAATGGGACGTTCAAAAAACAATCGAAACCGCGGGGGCAAGAAGAATAAAAATGTTTTTACGCCGCGGTTTAAGGACAATAAACACGCAAAAGTAGCCGGAAGCTATAAAGGTATTGTTGAAATAAATAGCAAGCATTATGGTTTCATTCGTGAAATGGATCATGTGTTTAGCTATGATTCAAGCGATGTTTTCGTAGATCCGGATGATGTTAAGCATCATAATCTGCGGCCGGGTCTGATATTGGAGGGCGAGTATGAGGAGGATAGCAAAGGACGCCGGCGCGTACACTCTATAGAAAAAATTAACGAGCGCAATCCCGTTGAATGGCAACGCGCTACCCGTTTTGAGCTGCAAACTCCCATTATGCCTATCGAGCAGATTAAGCTGGGAATCGATCCCGATAATGTTGATATGCGTGTGATGGATCTGGTTGCGCCGATCGGCAAGGGACAGCGGGCGCTGCTCGTCGCCCCGCCCCGAACGGGAAAAACCGTACTGCTGAAAAAAATTGCAGAGTCTATTACTGAAAATCATCCGGATATTACCACCGGCGTGCTGTTAGTGGATGAACGCCCTGAAGAGGTAACCGACTTTTTACGTACTACCGATGCTGAAATATTTGCTTCTTCAAATGATAAATCGACCGAGAGCCATATTCGAATTACGGAGCTGGCGCTGGGCTATGTGAAAAGAAAAGCCGAGATGGGGGACGATGCCGTTCTGCTGGTCGATTCAATTACCCGTCTGGGACGAGCCTACAATAATGTTCAGAAAAGCAGTGGCCGCACCCTTTCAGGGGGGCTGGATATACGGGCGCTGGAAATCCCTAAAAAGATATTCGGATCAGCACGCAAGATAGAAGGGGGCGGATCACTGACTATTATTTCTACCTGTTTGGTCGAAACCAACTCCCGCATGGATGATCTTATCTTTGAGGAGTTTAAAGGCACGGGAAATATGGAACTGGTGCTCGATCGCGAGCTTGCCAACGACCGTATTTTTCCCGCTATAAATATAGCTGCTTCCGGCACGCGTAATGAAGATAAATTTATCGGTGATTCTATAGAGGAGCGCAATATGGTGCGGCGGTATCTGCTAAAAAAGTCTCCTAAGGAGTCTATGCAAAGCCTGCTGAAAGTATTAAATAATACTGATAGCAATGAAGAACTGTTGAATCAAATAGCCGCAATGGCATAGGATGGGATATGAGTAACTTAATTACTGAAGTAGTTGTATATAATATTGAGTCGGCATTGAATGCGCAAAATGGTGGTGCTGATCGGGTTGAGTTGTGTGATAATCCGGGCGGAGGCGGAACGACCCCATCATCGGGAACCATCGAGATGCTGCGTGAGGAACTTGAAATTGGACTGTTTGTGATGGTTCGCCCCCGCGAAGGAGACTTTTGCTACTCAGATCTGGAATTTGAGGCCATGAAAAGTGATATCCGGCGCGCTAAACAGCTGAATGCGGATGGTGTTGTGTTAGGAATTCTTACCCCGGAAGGGACAATCGATAGGAAGCGCAATAAAGAACTGATCGATTTGGCTCGTCCTCTGCAGGTAACCTGTCACCGGGCTTTTGATATGACGAGAGATCCTGCTGAAGCTCTGGAAGATTGCGTTGCAGCAGGTTTTGATCGTATACTTACTTCGGGCCAACAAGCCCAGGCTAAAGACGGTATTGACCTAATTGCCCGGCTTGTTAAAGCAGCTGAAGATCGGATTAAGATTATGGCCGGCTGTGGCGTTGATGAAGATACTGTTGAGGAAATTGTTGAAAGAACAGGAGTCCACGAAATCCACTTTGCTGCTGAAGGAAGCCGTTCCAGCTTAATGCAGTATCAAAATAGTCAAATAACCGGAATGGGCACGACAACGGGAAGAGAGTATAAGGTTACCATCGCTGATGATTCTCGCGTTGCAGAGACCCGAAGAAGGGCGCTGCAGATATATGAACGCTCCTAATTAGGGCTTCCTCAGAAAGTCGCGCTTAGGTTCGTCGCAAACATGGATAGATTCATCACAAAGATGGTCAAAGCGATCCAGGTTTCAGAGGTTTCTCGAAGCTTTGCCTTGATCTGATTAAGCGAGAAGGCTTGCTT
>DATGUX010000260.1:0-9122 GCA_035300985.1 Fodinibius sp. | reverse complement strand
TGAAACAGCTGACATTATCCTTACGGATAGTAACCCCAACGATGTGGCTGCGGTCATCCAGCTGGCAAAATCTACCTATAAAAAGATGATCCAAAACCTGTTCTGGGCTACCGGTTATAATGCCTTTGCCATTCCACTGGCCGCAGGTGTACTCATTAGTTATGGCATTGTACTGAGTCCCGCTGTCGGTGCCGTACTGATGTCTCTGAGTACTGTCATTGTTGCTATCAATGCCCGTTTCCTGAAGATAGAATCATCTTCTTAATACTTTACTTTTTCTTACTTTATCCATCGAGGAAATCTGTTATGAATATGTGCACACAAAACCGGACATCGTTGCTGGGTCTGCTGCTTGTAGTTGGCCTCTTTCTACCCTGCTGTCATGATATGGCTATGCTGAAAGCTGATTCTCAGCATCAACCGGTCTCTGCACACAATAGCAATAGTCCCAATAACCACCAGGATGCTTCCGATTGTAATTGCGGTCACCAGAAGCTAAATAATCTCCAGCAGACCCCTAAAATTGCCGGCAACACCAGCCTGGACGGGCAACCGGGAATTACAACCGACACACAAACCGTAATAACAACATCTTTCCCCGTCCTGTCCTTTGCTTATTTTAACCTTGATTTAAAAGTGCCTGCCCTTCCCCTGCACCTTTTGAATAGCGTATTCTTGCATTAGTCCTTCCTTTCCGGTCGCGCCGTCTCTTTTTTAGCTTCTTATCCGAAGGATAAAGTCCCTTCTATTTAATCAAAGAATTCCCCGGGAATTGTTTGTTTGATTATTACCTGGATTAGCAAGCAACAGACGGCCATAGAGTTACCTGTGGACGCTTTGTTTTGGATTCAACCAGGCGCCCATCCACAATAGAATGATCGTTATATCCTTTTTCAAAAATAAATTTATCATCAGATACCTATGAAAGAAAATACGTCAATAACCCGACGCAATTTTTTACACTACACCGCGTCTATGGCCGCCTTCGCGGGGGTCAGCTTTTTACTGCCCTCCTACGCATGGGCCGGCCTCAAAGAACTGGAAACGCTCCGTCCCGCAGGCCCCGATAATATTGTTGATCTATCGGTTGGGCCTTTATTCAAGAAGGTTGATGGTCAGCAAGGCAAGGCTATCTGCATCAACGGCACGGCGCCGGGACCGTTGATTCGCCTGCAGGAAGGCCAGGATGTGATGCTTCGTGTAAAAAATGAACTGGATGAAGATACTTCAATTCACTGGCACGGAATCCTGCCTCCTTTCCAGATGGATGGGGTGCCGGGCGTCAGCTTTAACGGGATTAAACCCGGCGAAACCTTTGAATATCGCTTTACGCTTAACCAAAACGGGACCTATTGGTATCACAGCCACAGTAAATTGCAGGAACAGTTAGGCCACTACGGGCCGCTGATTGTGGATCCCATTGACGAAGATCCGGTGGAGTATGACCGCGAATACCCGGTTGTACTATCGGACTGGACGTTCGAAAATCCGTATGAGGTGCTTAAAAACTTGCAAAAAATGGATGGTTACTATGATTTTCAGCGCCGCGATGTGGGGGAATTTATCGGGGACGTTAAAGAAAAAGGCCTGGGGAGCACCGTAAAAGATTACCTTTCCTTTGCGCGTATGCGTATGAGCGCTACCGATATTTCTGATGTCACCGGGGCCACCTATACTTATCTGATGAATGGTCACGGGCCGGTCTCCAACTGGAATGCCTTGTTCCGGCCGGGAGAAAAGGTAAGGCTGCGGTTTATTAATGCCTCAGCCGCCTCGTTTTATGATGTACGTATCCCGGGGCTCAAAATGACGGTTGTTCAGGCAGATGGGCAAAATATAGAACCGGTCTCAATTGAGGAATTCCGAATCGGTATTGCCGAAACCTATGATGTCATTGTAGAACCGGAAGATGAAAAGGCCTACACTATTTTCGCCGAATCGGCCGATCGCAGTGGCTATGCCCGGGGCACGCTGGCGCCGTATGAAGGGATGAGCGCCCCCATTCCGGAAAGACGTCCGCGCCCCAAACGCTCTATGAAAGATATGGGCATGAATATGGCTGCCATGGATATGAGTGGTATGGATATGGATAATTCAAAGATGAATGGAATGAATCCGAAAAAAGGCCATAAAAAGCACAGAGATGTGGATACCAAAAAAGAAATGGGATCAATGTCTGATACAAAGTCGGAACCAGTTGAGCATGGTCCCGATCGCCACGGCCCGGGCGCAGCAGCGGTTGCCCATTATCAGTATGACCGGCTGGATGAGCCCGGCATCGGTCTGGGAAATGACGGCCGGCGGGTGCTGGTCTATCGGGATTTGAAGAAACTGACCCCGAATGTGGATACCCGCAGACCTGATCGGGAGGTGGAACTGCATCTGACCGGAAATATGGAGCGCTATATGTGGTCATTCGACGGTAAGGAGTTCCATGAGGTAGAGGAACCAATCGAGTTTCGACATAACGAACGTTTGCGGTTGATCCTTGTGAATGACACCATGATGGAGCACCCCATTCATCTGCATGGGATGTGGATGGAACTGGAAAATGGCAACGGGCAGTACAACCCGCGCAAGCATACGCTATTAGTGCAGCCCGCCCAGCGCATATCAGCGCTTATTACCCCGCGCGATAAAGGCCGCTGGGCTTTCCACTGTCACATTCTGTACCACATGGAGATGGGTATGTTCCGAGTAGTACAGGTGGCTGACAAAGATGGAAGTATCTATTGAAGAAGTTTATAGATCATGGAGACCTGGCCCAACTTATTCTACTATCGGCATATATCGGTATCTCCCTCTATAAAGAGCTACGAATAAGGTGGATTAACCTCTTATACAATCTCCTGCAGATAGAAAGGCCTCCTGTCCTGCACAAATAAATGGAACCTTTTAATGATATATAGAATCAAAGAAATGAAAATACTACAAAAGCCGACTATATTAATCCTGGTAACATTAACCCTTGTAGCTCTTACAAACAATTCGGCCAATGCTCAGAATGCGCCCGAATTTAGCAACGATATTATGATGGACAATCAGATCCAATACTTTCTTATGGTTGACCGGCTTGAATATTATAACATAGGCGGAGGTCCCTTTCTGTTAGATACCGAAGGGTATATTGGCAAGGATCTCAACAGATTCTGGTTTGGAACCGAAGCTAACCTTTTAACAGCTGAAGCCGAGGGGGAAGTAGAACTCGAAGGGCTGTACGGAAAAGCCATTTCACCCTATTTTGATCTGCGTGCCGGGGTGCGATATGATATGGCCTACAATGCCGGCAATATCCGGTCAAGAGGTTTCGCTGTAGTAGGTATCCAGGGGCTGGCTCCCTATCTATTTGAAGTAGAGGGAAATTTATTTGTCAGTCAAGCGGGGCACCTATCAGCCGAGCTGGAAGGCGAATATGATTTTCCTATTACCCAGCGTCTTTGGGGACAGTCCAGCGTGGCTACCAGCATCGCTGTTCAAGAAGTACCTGAATGGGGCATTGGCTCAGGATTCAATGATATAGAGCTTGGGTTCAGGCTGCGCTACGAAATCAAACGGGAGCTTGCTCCATATATTGGCATCGCCTGGCACCGGAAGCTGGGGACTGCCGCTGATTATGCCCGTGCAGAGCATAGCGAGCCTGGAACACTTGGCTTGGTGGGCGGCCTGCGTATGTGGTTTTAACTGATGGGAACCTGGCTGGCCCCTTTTCCACAAGTGGCCTTTGTATCATCCAATATTAACAGCATATAGCGGGTTGCGCCAACCTGCACGCAAGGGTTCACTATACGGAATTCCGAGAAATCGGGAGTAAGCCGTGCTTTTGCAGGCAGCATAATCGAAAGGCGTTTCCTCCCTCCTGATCCTCAGCAGGTGCAGGCCAGCAGTTACCTTACGCCCATAAATTTGTGCGTTTGAAGGCTGATGCCCCACTGCGGATGCTCTTTAACATAATCGATAATCAGCTCCACGGCTCCCTCCTTTTCCCATTCCGGCTGGAGGAGCAGCTGGGTATCCTCAGGACATTTGGCCGCATTTTTCTCAGCCCAGTCCAGATCCTTATTGGTCAACACCACTACTTTCAGCTCATCCACATAGCTGAAAACCTCATCCGTAGGTTCTTTAAACCGTTTGGGCGACAGCGTCACCCAGTCCAGATGACCCGATATGGGTGATGAACCGCTGGTCTCAATATGGGTCTGCATTCCGGCTTCTTTGAGTGCATAGGTCAGCGGTTCAAGATCGTGCAGCAGCGGTTCCCCGCCGGTAATGACTGTAAACTCAGCCCCGCTGGCCTTGGCCCGGGCCACAATATTGGCAACCGTTTCCCTTGGATGGGCTTCTTCATCCCAGCTTTCCTGCACATCGCACCACCAGCAGTTAACGTCGCAGCCGGCGGTTCGGATAAAATAAGCCGGCCGGCCGGTATGCGCGCCTTCACCCTGAATGGTATAGAAATCCTCCATCAGCGGATATTCCACTTCAGAAAAATCCAATCCATTCCGAATATTGTCAATATCTTGTATATCTATCGTATTAAACATTGTCGTCCGTATATTCTACCCAGCTGTTTTCCGTCTCCCAAACGGTAACTTTCAGTTCTATGCCTTCGGGAATGCGATCCATCGTTTCCTTGTGGATATATTCGGCAATACGTTCCGCCGTTGTGCTCACAGGCAGCTCTTCATTCAGTACCGAATGATCCAGTCCCCCTTTGGGAGCATCTTTGCCGGCCCATTTGAGTTCATTGAAATCGCACACCATATCAGCAGAATCAAGATATTTTGAAGGGTTTAGTTTGTGTGACTTCGCTGACATATGCACTTTATAGCTGTGCCCGTGCATGCGGCCGCATTTTCCGTCATAACCATCAATTCGATGGGCAGCATCAAATTTAAACTCGGTATGTAATGTCCATGTAGGCATTCTATTGCAAAATATTTCTGATGATTAAAGATAAAACAACTTTAACGTTCGTTGTGTTGGCAGCTCCCTAAAATAGCTAAAATATGCGACAAATAACATCTATTACAGGTCCTCACCTGTTGGTGGCAATCATAAAATAATCCGAAAGATATCTCCCGTTGCCACTGTCCCACTTCGGTGCTTGTCTTAATGAGTAACTCTTGCTCTCATTTATTGAGAGCTTTGAAACACTTCCTCATTAACCCCTCTTATCCTCGGAATTATGAGGAGCCTGGGAATCACTTTTTTATGAGCAATAGTTGCTGTGCTAAAGAATATAAAGCTACAAAAGACCATCAAAGAGTGAAGCAATCCCCTAACCCTCTGACATTACCCATATATTTTGAAAAAATATATGATTCCATATTCTAAGAAATTGAATTTTATATAGTTATGAGTGTTAATGATCTTACATCACTAAATGTGGTTTGAGAGTCTCAAAAATAGCGTTTTATCGACGATTTTGAGATTAAATAGGTAATCTCAGGGCGGTGGTAAAGGCTTCGGTCCAGGCACGGGGGAATGAATTCCCGCGCTATTGAGGACCCTCTCTTTTTTCTTCTTTTAGCTACGATAGAGATTACTTCGGCCTCCCGCAGCTGTGGGACAATGATAAAAGGCTGAAGGGGAAGCCTATGGCCTCATACTGTCATTGCCCCGAATAAGTCCTATCGTGTGGACACATCTTTGTGGAGTTGCCAGCCTTCAAAAGCGGCTTTAAAGTGTTTTAGCCCGATCCAAAGGGTGGTAATGCCCGGATGGCGCTTGCTTTCATAACCTTTCCAGCCGCCCAGGCGGGCGATGGCCCAGGTATACCTTTTCAGGTCACGTTCCTTGTATGGATTTTTCTGTTTGTCGGTTTTTCCTTCAAGTGCGGTTATTTGATGTTCTAAGAACGCCTGCTCTTCCGGGCTAAAACAAGAATCAGCATTCAGTTCGGTTTCGGGCCGGGCGCATCAAAAAAAGCTTGATCACCGTTTCCATGATCATCAAACACAGCTTTCGGATCGAGCGGGCATATTCCAGCTCGGAGGCTTCGATGTTGTAGCCTTCCTTCTTGAGGACCTTAAACACCTCTTCGATGGCCGGCCGCCAGCTATACCACTGGATACATCCTTTAGCAACGCCGAGGCTGGATACCTCGATCGTCGTAAGCAACCGCCAGCAGATCCTATCGGAGCCATCATAGCCGGTTTCTTTTGCTTCTACCAGATACAGCGGCACCCGGGCAGCCACCCCTTTGCTGCTCCCGGCCGTTTTGGTGATCTCCACGCGCTTGTAGCGCACCTGGATGCGGGCTGTTCGTCGGAGGCGGCCAGCTTTGGCCGTAACGGGAACCTCATAATTCCCTTGCGGCGGCTGGCCCGAGAGGCAATCGAACAGTTTGGTGCCGTCGGCCAGGCGCCGATCGGTTCTGGCCCGTATGAGTAAGTCAGTTTGTTGGTTGGGTATAACAGCAAACTGCTCGTATATATCGCCTTCCCGGTCTTGCACAATGACCATCCCCTCCACCACATCGGCCAGGGCCGATTGGGTGTTCCGGGAGGCTTCGATCCATTTATAGGATTCTTTTTGGCTGGTAGGCAATTTATTGTACTGCCTTTCGTGCTTGGAGCGAAAGGCCAGCGGACGGTTCCAAATCTTTACATCCGAATAACCATACGGAATGGCTGTTTGGGCGTCCACGACCAAACTGGGATGCACAAAAAATCCCAACCCTTGCTCGCCTTTGGCATTGGTGGTACCTATGTTAGAATCTTTGTTAATCCGCCCGCAATGGCTGCTTAGATTAATTTCGGTGGTATCCTGAAGACACACCACAAATTTCCCCTGGCACCCCGCCCGGCAATTGGCCACCATATTGGCTAAAATATCTTCCTCACGGACTCTGTAGTTTTGAAGAAACCGATAGCAGCCCTTAGCATCAGCCTCGGTTTTGGTGAACTGGCGAATAGAATGGACACTTGTGCGGAACAAGTCATCCATAATCTTATTGCCTCTTGTTACTAATCGTCGGTCTTTTAAGTCCGTAAATTCTCTTTTTTGCATGGTTCAAGATGAGTTTTGGGTATGGCTCAAAGATACGATAAAAATTGTGTCCACACGATAGGAATAAGTCGGGGCGAAGCAATCTCCTTCTTATATACAGGGTCATTAATGCTGCACGAGGCATTCACTTTTATGGAAGGCTATGCCGTCCCGAATGGCATAAGGTGGGAGACGCAAGCAGCAGAGCCCTGGTTGTAGTCCACCTCGGAGGTGGCCTACAACTATTTCTCGAATAGAAAGTGTCCTCAAGTCATTGATTCCATATTCGGGGAGATGCTTCGGCAAGCTCAGTATGACAGTCGTTGATTAAGAAGACCAGAACCGACCGTCCTGCTAACCCTGCTTGGCTGTCTCTATTGAATTGAGTTCTAAGGCGATTTGAAATACTTCCTCATAAACCCCTCTTGCGTATGTAGGAGGGGTTAGGGGAGGTCAAAACACAGGTATTTCAAAGCGCCCTTCCACTCTACAAAGGCAGGGTTTTCCTTAATAAAAGATCAGTAGCCCGGTATTTCAATGCCGGGCGGTGGGGCTGACATTACCCATATACTTTGAATAAAATATATGATTCCATATTATAAGAAACTGATTTTTATATAGTTATGAGTGTTAATGATCTTACATCACTAAATGCGGCATGATAGTCTCAAAACAGCGTTTTATAGACGGTTTTGAGAAATCTCAGCCCTAACCCGGGTTTGGCCGTCAGTGGCCCTGGGAGCTTAGATGCTATGGTTGTAACATTTGAACGCTACTAAAATAAAACCTCCTGTTTTTGTTTCTGTATTGTCTTATTCCTCAACTCTTGTTATAATCTGTTTTATTCAGTGATGCTATTACACTTAACCGATATTTAAAGCCATGCCAACACGATCACAAAGCAATATCCTTGTAGCAATACTCCTGACACTGGGCGTCATTTTGGCCGGCTGGTTTATTGGCAATGGCTTTCGTGAGGGACGCACCGGCGACCGCTTTGTGACCGTCAAAGGCCTGTCAGAGCGCGATGTTAAAGCTGATCTGGCCCTTTGGCCAATACGCTTTGTTGTTGCTGGTAACGACCTTAATGCCGTTCAGGGAAAGCTGAAACAAGACCGCAGTAAAATTCAATCATTCTTATCAAGCCATAATATTTCTAACGACGCCGTTGAGTTGCAAAATCTTGAGGTCACCGACCGTACGGCACAATCCTACGGATCTGGATCCTATGAAAACCGATTTATTCTGGCTCAAACTCTGATGGTGCGCTCCGAAGATATTGACAAAATAGATGAAGCCAGCCAGGCTATAGGCGATCTGGTTGAGGCCGGGGTAATTCTCAACAGCGACTATTCCGGCAGCGGACCAACCTATCTGTTTAACGGGCTTACTGAGCTGAAACCGGAGATGATTGCCGAAGCCACTAAGAATGCCCGCAGCTCTGCGCAACAGTTTGCCCGCGATGCCGGCAGTGAGCTTGGCGGTATCCGGCGTGCAAATCAGGGTATATTTCAGATTCTCGCCCGTGATAAGGCGCCCATGCTCAACGAAAAACAACAGATCCACAAGACCGTGCGTGTGGTCTCCACGCTTGATTATTATTTGACTGATTAACCCGGAGTGTACATCATTCACGTGGCAAATGCTCTTGAGGATCCCAAAAGTGCTGCTCTAAATCAATTTGATACTCATCTATAAATTTGACATCCTCCTGCTGCAGGCGTTCCCGCATCGTATCGTCGGGAAAATGGCCGCGGCCGGTAAGTTCTCCGTTGCGATTAACTACGCGATGTGCCGGTACGCCTTCCCCGGCCGAGCCGTTCAAAGCATAACCCACCATCCGGGCGGCTGAAGCAATGCCCAGGTATTGCGCAATCGCTCCGTAAGTTGTTACCCGGCCTGCCGGTATCTGCCGTGCAACCGCATATACTTTTTGATAATAGTCATCCATTTAATGATCCTCTTTTAGTAACATCCGGAGCCGATTGGCTTTAGCAGGACTCAGCCTTTCCACCTGTTCTGCTTTATCGACCGTTCGCAATCCAAGCTGGATATATGATTTTTCAAGTTCCCTATTTTCCCCTAACAACTTCAGATGTTTTTTTATTGTCCCAGTATCAGCACGGGCAATA
>DATGUX010000259.1:0-2631 GCA_035300985.1 Fodinibius sp. | reverse complement strand
CCGCTGTCAGCTATTAAAATACCCATAATTATGCTTCATTATAATTTTTGTGGAATCTAAGCAATTTTCAGAACATCCTGCAAAAGTATGATCGAAATAGAGAGTCGTCATAATTCTGACTATAATGTATTAAATAGCCGGAAGAAATAAATGCCCGTATTATGGAATTGACCTACAACAACTATCTGAAGATTGATGAGCTGCTAAATTTGCAGCAGCTCCAATCCGAGCCCGAAGAGCACGACGAGATGCTCTTTATTATCATCCATCAAACCTATGAATTATGGTTTAAACAGGTGTTGCACGAATTCGAAAAGCTTCGGCAAAACCTCGCCGCCGGCGATACCTGGTCGGCCGCCAAAACAATGAAGCGCAATCTGTCTATCCTGAAAACCATGGTTGCACAGATCGATATTCTTGAAACGATGACGCCGCTGGAGTTTGAAAGCTTCCGTGGATTTTTGGATGGAGCCAGCGGATTTCAGTCGGTGCAGTTCCGAGAAGTTGAAATATTGTGCGGAAAGCGCTCTCCCCATATGCTTAAAGCACACGAAAACAATCCCGCCTATATAAAACGACTTGAAGCCCGAATGGAAGAACGAACGCTCTGGGAATGCTTCTGCAAATATCTGCAAAAGAAGAATTATGAAGTCGAAATGCCCGAAAGAAAAAATGACCACGGCCTGCTTTATGACAGTTCTCTGCATAACCAGCAAATTTTGCTCGACATTATGCGCAACAATCAGGAAATAGCGCTGCTCTGTGAGCTAATGGTCGATTTTGACGAAGGGATGCAGGAATGGCGCTATCGGCACGTCAAGATGGTGGAGCGTACAATTGGCAATAAATCAGGAACGGGGGGATCCAGCGGAGTTGACTATCTGAAAAGCACCCTTCATGAACGCATCTTTCCCGATCTTTGGGAAATCCGAACAGAAATATGACCAGCTTAACTATTAAACCATCAATTTAATAAAAAGGCTGTCGCAAATATCTTGTTTGAGCTATTATTGCATAAAAGCAGGTCGCCCGGGTAATCATCAAATTCCAAAGCAAAATATTAGGTTTCCTAAGGAAATGAGTTTTCATATAACTGCATAAGCCTAATGATAACAATATTTTAAAATGCATTTTGAATTCCTGAATAATCTATGTTATGCATGACATTGATACTTTAGCCAATAAGCTTCAGCCTCATTACACCCATTTTGATGTAGCTAACCGGCTGCTGTTCACCGGGCATTCTCATCAAGCCTGGCCCGACATTGCTCTTGAAGGCCTGAACAAAGCTTACCGGTCGGCCGCCACCCGGATCGATAATAAATGGGACCAGGCTTTTGAAAAAACGGAAGTGCTCCGTAATTATCTGCGCACTTACTATGACGATCCCCGCGGACGTTATTGCCAAAGCGAAAACACACATCATCTGCTGGTGTCCTGGCTCTCTTCTTTAGATCTCAAAAATAATCCCAGAGTCATCACAACGGACAGCGAATTCCACTCCATGTATCGCCAGCTGCACCGGCTGGAAGAGGAAGGTATCGATATTCAGTATGCCGAAGGGCATTCCGACAATCTTGTTCATCAGATCCGGGACTTTATTGACGATGGTACGGCTGCTATCATGCTTTCACGGGTCTTTTTTGGCAGCGGACTGATCAACCCCTACCTGTCCCAGATTGCCGAACTGGCCCGAAGTAACGGCATCCCCCTGCTCATTGACGACTATCATGGTACTAACGTCGTCCCGCTTTCCATTCGCGAGGCCAACCTTGAAGACTGCTACTTTCTGTTCGGCGGGTATAAATACCTGCAGTGGGGCGAGGGCAACTGCTTTCTGCGTTTTCCGGAAAGCTGCAACCTTCGCCCGGCCATCACCGGATGGTTTGCCTCCTTCAGCACGCTGGATGAACCACGCGCAGACCACGGTATCCACTACGATGACGGAGATCAGCGATTTGCCTCAGGTACCTATGATCCCAGCTCACAATTCCGCGCCGCAGAGGTGGTGAAGTTCTTTGACAAGCAGCAACTGACGCCTTCGGTACTCCGCAGGCAATATCTTAGTCAAGTAGGTCTGTTGCGCAGCCGGTTTTTAGCCCGCGATCTCGACCCGGAAGTTATTAGCCTGCGCCACCGAAAACCCCTTGAAGAGAACGGCGGATTTCTGGCCTTACGATCTCCCTTTGCACGCACCATCCGGCAGCAGCTTATGCAACAAAACATATACACCGATGCACGCGGCGATATTCTGCGACTCGGGCCGGCTCCCTACACTACAAAAAGCCAGATTGAACAGATGATTGATGCACTGGCTGATATCGTTACTAAAATAAATCCATAAATAGTTTGTAAGGATTAGGCTCTAAAAAGATCTTACCAATAGGAGCCCTTGAAACATAACCTGTTGAGGCACATGCTGATGATTATATTTATGCCTTTTAACTGATGGCATCTACTCGGTAAGGTGAGCACAAACCCGGCCTTCCGCTTGAGCCTGGAATAAAACTTCTCCCAAAAACAATAATCAACTTATTAATGAATGGGGTGACATCAAGTTGTCAGTTTTATTTAATATATTGACCACTGAAAAATAAACACCAAACAGAAACCATTTTATGTCTGACAATA
>DATGUX010000258.1:0-3480 GCA_035300985.1 Fodinibius sp. | reverse complement strand
TCTTTTGAGATATTTTCCTGCTCTTCGTTAAAAGCAAACTCATCTTCATCCTCAAAGCCTTCAAAATACTTCAGCTTTTCATCCAGCTCCAGCTTTTCATTGGCAGCTATTTGACGCGCCCGTTTAGACATGATGGTAATCAATTCGTACTGATTACCGGTATTTTCATTCAGTTTTTCAATATCAAGTGTTTTAATAGGCATAAATCAACTCAGCTTTGGTCAGTAATAAAGGGTTCAATAATAGCTTTTAACTCGGTGTAGGCCGTATCTAAATCATCATTGATAACAGCATAGTCGAATTGGTCAGCAAAGGTTAGCTCCTCTTGGGCTCTCTGCAGGCGTTTGGCAAGAGAGTCTTTAGTCTCACTGCCGCGCTTTTGAAGCCTTCCGGCTAAAACCTCCATCGAGGGCGGCTTGATAAAGACCGAAATTGCATCGCGGCCGTATATCTGCTGTACGTTCAGGGCTCCTTTTACTTCAATATCAAGCAAGGGAAAATAGCCATTGTCCACTAATTTATCAACCTCTGATTGCAGCGTGCCGTAACGGTCGCCGCTGTAATATTCCCACTCCAGAAAGCAGTTATGCTGGATTTTTGTATCGAATTCATCGTCCGTCAAAAAATAATAATCGTGGCCGTTTTTTTCGCCTTCTCGAGGGCTGCGCGTCGTGGCGGATACCGAAAATTTTATCTTCGGATGGTCGGCCAGCAAGCGGCGGGCAAGTGTGGTTTTGCCGGCTCCGCTCGGTGCAACGATAATAAGAACCTTGGCCTGTATTAGATTATTCAACGTTTTGGATCTGTTCTTTAATCTGTTCCAGACTTTCTTTGGCTTGAACGACATACTGCGAGATCTCCGAGTCGTTCGCTTTGGAGCCAATGGTATTGATTTCGCGATTAATTTCCTGGCTTAAGAAATTGAGCCGCCGGCCTACCGCCTCTTCATTGTTGACGGCCTCTTTAAAATATTTGAGATGCGACTGAGTGCGGACAATCTCCTCGGTGATATCCATCTTGTCGGCCAGCATAGCAACTTCCATCTCCAGGCGGTCATCATCAATCTTGTCACTTTCGATAAGGTTATGGATGCGCTCCAGCAGCTCTTTTTTAGTTTTTTCTGATCGGCCGTTGGTTTTAGTTTGTACAATAGCGAGCATTTCACCCATGTGCTCGATGCGGCCAAGCAAATCATCCCGGAGCTGACCGCCTTCTTTGCAGCGCATTTCAACCAGCGCCTGAGTGGCTTCGGTCGTGGCCTTTTTTGTTAATAGCCATATCTGTTGGCGGGTCTCTTCATCCTCTTTGCGAGCCTCAAAGAGGTCGTTAAACTGCATCAGATCCTGCAGCGTCACTGACTGTTCAATATGGGTCGCATCACGCAGTTCATTGAGCATCTCTTTATAGCCGCGCGCCAGTTTTTTGTTAAAGGTAACATCCGGTTGGCCGGTGTCGGCCGTATCGATGCGAATATTGACATTAACTTTCCCGCGTTCCAAATGGTTTTGAATCAGCTCTTTGAATTGAAGCTCGTGTTCTTTGATAAGTTGTGGCAGCCGCAGCGAGATGTCAAGATAACGGCTGTTAACGGTTTTTAACTCAACCGTTACCGTAAGGCCGTCTGAGGATGCTTCCCCGCGGCCAAATCCTGTCATAGATGTGATCATAAAAGGTGGTCAACTGGATGAAAATTTTGTAAAACTAATGGATTAAAATAAAAAAGTAAGGGATGGGAAAAAATGTTATTGGATTTCCCGGACTACTTTTTCGGCCAGTTCTTTGGCCTTTTGGGCCGTTATGCCCTCAGAATATACGCGAATAATAGGTTCGGTATTAGATTTTCGGAGGTGCACCCATCCGTCTTCAAAATCAATTTTCACGCCATCAATTGTATCCGGATCGTAGTCCTGATAGAGCGATTCGGTCTTGGCCAAAATGGCATCGCCATCGATATCCGCCAGCGGCATCTTGTCTTTACGCATCTCGTAGTCAGGCAGGCTGTTGCGGTATTCATCCGCCGTCAGGCCGCGCTCGGCCAGCAGCTGCAGCACCATGGCCACGCCCACCAGGGAGTCTCGCCCATAATGCAAATCTGGATTGATGACGCCGCCATTACCTTCGCCTCCGATAGCGGCGTCCACTTCCTTCATTTTGTTGACGACGTTAATTTCACCCACGGCCGATCGGTGGCACCGGCGGCCATATTTTTGGGCTACATCCTCGGACACTCGTGAGGAGGAAAGGTTGGTCGCGCAGTCTCCTTCTTTTTTGTCAAAGATAAAATCAAAGGCGGCCGCTTGCGTATATTCTTCGCCAAAGGGATTTCCTTTATTGGTGACCAGCGCCAGGCGGTCGGCGTCGGGGTCGGTTACGATGCCCAAATCGCAGTCGTGCTCTTTTACGAGTTCGCAAAGATCTTGCAAATGCTCTGGAAGCGGCTCGGGATTGTGAGCAAAAAGTCCGTTCGGCTCCTCATTAATCATGTAGATCTCCGCAACGCCCAGCGCTTCCAGCATAGCCCCAATCGCCACGCCACCGGTACCGTTAACGGGATCAACAGCGATCGAAAAATCTTGCGATGCAATGAGCTCGCGATTGATATACGGCAGCTCCAGGATCTTCTGGATGTGATAATCCAGTGCTTCGGTATCCGTCTCCACAGAACCTATTTGGTCATATTTTTTATACTGATAGCTCTGCTCCTCGCTTATTTGGATAACTTCCTCACCTTCTTCAGCATTAAGAAACTCACTTTTACCATTGAGCAGCTTCAGTGCATTCCATTCCGCAGGATTATGGCTGGCCGAGATGATAATGGCACCGTCGGCCTGGTGTTTAAGTACGGCCATGGCTACCGTAGGCGTTGAGGCTACGCCCACCTTAACCACATCGCAGCCTACCGACTGCAGCGTGGCCGATACGATGTCCTCGCATATCTGACCGGTTACGCGGGTGTCGCGGCCCACGATGATTGTACCATTTTGGGCCCAGCTTCCAAAAGCGGCCGTAAAACGGGTGAGGTTTTCAGGAGTCAGGTCGGTTCCAAAGATGCCCCGGATGCCCGAGACGGAAATCATTAATGCCATAGTGTTTTGTCGTTAATAGTTGTTTGTTATTTGAACTATGATAGTTGCAATTTTAGAGGACAGAGTTCTGTAGGATTGTTGGAGTAGGGCAACCATAAAGCGAATGTTCCGGTATGTGAGGGCGTTCGGTCAGCGGTTGGGCGCTGGTTTCCAGCTTGTTTCGCGGACGCCGGTCTGCTTATTTTCATAGCGGGCAAGCACGAATAAAAAGTCGGAAAGCCGATTCAGATATTTAATGCACAGCTCGGATATCGTATCCGATTCCTGGCAGGCTACCATCCTGCGCTCCGCTCTCCGGCAAATAGTTCGGGCCGTATGCAGTGTAGCTCCGGTGGGTGCTCCTCCGGGCAGGATGAAATTTCTGAGCGGCTCCAGTTCTTCTTCCATTTCATCA
>DATGUX010000257.1:0-8059 GCA_035300985.1 Fodinibius sp. | reverse complement strand
ATTGCTTAATTCACAAAGCAGATTCCTGTATTCTGAAATAATAGTCTGTAAAAGCATGGATTAGGTTGATTATAATTTTAATCAATTTGAGCTATTAAATGCTCAAGCTCTTTTCTTATCTTTTTAGTACTGTTTTTAAATGGAATGTAATCGGGATGAATTGGATAGTCCTTTTCATTTCTAACCCATTCGATTTCATCCAGTTTATAACTTCCGGGTGTCGTATGGAGTTTTAAGCGATTCATTCTTCTTGTCGAAGTTTTAGTCGTTTGTTAGTATAGGAACCTGTATAAGTATTCTATTTCTGTTCCATGTCGTTTCTTATCTCAATCATTATTGAGTGATTGAACTTCACTCCTTTAACAAATGAGGTTTACAAAATTGGACAACATCTAAATACCTTGTTGATCTTCTGCTCCCTATCCGATACTTCTGGATGAGACGGAATACCATCCAATTTGTTTTTTTAAATTTTGTATTTTTCATCGTAGATTTATTCTGTGTTGCTATGTTGTATAAAACCAACCGAGGTTATCCACCCCGGCAAGCTGGGACTATTAGGAGTTATATGGGATTAAAATCCAACGGTGATAGCTGCTAAGAAAGCATGATTACGCGCCTCTGGGTCGCCGGATACATCAAAAGCATCGGTAAGACCTAAGGTATAACGCAGATCCAGCCCTACCGTTTGAATGAAGTCCTCCGGTGAAGATGCCACAGCCAGATCTATGCCCCCCCCCATAGCGAGCGCGAACTCTGCATCTTTCAGCTGATCATCATCGAGATCCCGCCCATTTGAATCTCCCCAGAGGGCAAAACCAATCTGGGGGCCTGCATTCAGGTACGGCTTCACCATAGAATTGGTGGTAAAAGTATATTTAGCTAAAATAGGGATCTCCAGGTAGCCGATTTCGTAGTCGGCTCCACCGTCTTCACCCGTTAACCCTTGGTCGAGATCGGCCCCTTTCATGCTAAAAAGCACTTCGGGCTGGATTGACCAGTTGGGCGTAAAGCGATAATTCAGGAAGAGACCGCCTGTAAAGCCGGCCCGCACATCCGCATCATGTACCTCATCCCCGTACATCGTGGCGATGTTAACACCTCCTTTGAGGCCCCAGTGAAGGGGAGGATCCTGTACGCTTTGCGCTTCGGCTGCAGAACTGAACAAAAAAGTGAACAGCATAAGCGGTATTATTGTGAATGCTGTGAGTTTTGATTTATTGATTTGCATAATGAACCTTTGTATTATTAATTAATGGAGCGCTTTTATCCGCTCCTATTTATGTGATTAAGTGGAACTACCGTCGTTCGTTGTAGGAAGGCGGTAGCGTCCACTGGTATTATTGGTCGAACTTTTGATCCGATCTTCTTTTTTATACTTCTTGGAATTGTTGACAACCTTCTCGTTAATCTGTTTTAGCATTTGGGGATTACGTAAATAGTTTATTCCGGTCGACAGAATCATCAGATATAGTGTTAATCCGACAGACTGTTCATGCGATAATTGTAGAAGAAACATTCCTACCAAATGGAGCATCGTAAGCACATAGCCTATTCGGCTTGTTTTGGGAATAAAAAATAAAATGCCGACCAGCAGCTCCCAAAAGCCTATGAGGATCACCCATTTAAGCAGGCCATAATCTGCAAACTGCGTATGCATATGCGAATGTGGTCCCGCAAAAAGCAATAACATGCCGTGGCTCAAAAATATAAGAGGGACTACTGAAGCGAGTACCCAAATTAAAAGTTTATATTTCGTATTTAATGATTTCATCGGCACATCTGGTTACATTTTACCATTCGAATTCATCCTGATTAAGATCACTGAACAGTTTTGTGTCTAACAAAGCGGAATAGACTATGTGTTACAACACATATATTTATAAATTTTTTAGTTACACCAGTTTGTTATTATTAACATTAAAACCATCATATCTATATGTTATAACACATAGATTCAGTGCTCCGTTCCTGATATTCCAAATAATATTTCCAAACCATCTCGAAGAATACAGCCTGTTTAATTTAAAGCAAGTAAATATCATGTCAGCTGATACGAGGTTTCAAAAACATGGCCATATCAAATTATTCTTCTCACTATGAGCAACCCAGAAGTTCGCGGTCGTTACTGCGGCACAGTCTTGTGTTTTCAGTTTTCATAATAATTTGATTGGTGATTCTTAATTACAGCTTTTACGGAGTTAATTAAAGTTTATTTGCCAACTCTTTAGCAAAATCTTCCATTTTTATCTTTCCAAGCGCTGGCCTGTTACGGTAATAATCGTCATATATTGTACCGTCATGTAAACTTGCCTGCGTTTCAACAAAAACGTTGGCCGTATACGGAGTCATTCCCGTGTTAGTCAAATCATTGAATACCTGTTCATCCGGAATAAGCTTCCATTCTAAACCAGGCTTGCCAATCGCATCGCCTATGATGCTTGCGATTTCATTGCCACTAATTTCTTGGCTTGCTACATAACGTACCTCCCCTACCACTGGCCGTTGACTTGTTATCTCTTCGGCAATAACTACCGCAATATCAACAGGCGAAACCCATGGCTTTTTGTCATCGCCCCCATAGTTGGTAGTAATTACACCTTGTTTTTTTATCATTGGGATAAGCCCAAATAAATTGGTGTAGAATGCTACAGCGCGTATAAAAGTCATCGGGACATCTGATATTCGGGCATTAAAAATGCCTTCTACCCCATGATATATACCAAGAATACCATTACTCTCTTCATCCAGGTAAGCGTCTGCTCCACTAAGAGTAACTACACGTTTTATACTTGATTGTTGAATGGCCTGTGTATAATTATGAACTATATTCTGGTAATATTCTGTTGTATCAACCTCAGGATTATAGAAACCACCCGGCGGGATCATACAATAAACGGCATCGGCATCTTTAAAAGTATTGACAAGAAAAGAAGCATCTTCCACTGAACCAATAGCCGCACTGGCCCCTAAGGCTTCAATTTCTGTTTGTCTTTCGGGACTGCTGCTAATGACGGTAACGGCATGTCCTTTTTGCACCAGCTTTTTTGTGAGTGGCTTTCCAATATGACCTACTGAGCCGGTTAATATGATTTTCATAAATACCTCTTATTGTTTGTTATCATTGTGGGTTTAGTTAAATATGGTATTTTAATACACCTACATCTATGCTTACCTATTTTCCACATTTAAATTCACTTCGTGTTGCAACACATATAATGATAAATTTTTTATCTCTGCTTCATTTTTATTCAAATCGATGGTCATGCTGTTATTATTTACATGTTATAACACGTAAATATATTACTTAATCCCGAGCATTCAAAATTTTTTAAATGGTCAATATGAGAGTTCCACAAAGGATACATTCTTGAAGGGTTGAAGTCCGGTAAAATGTACCAATTATCTTTTATTCGTTATATGAGTATTCAGGTTGCAAATGCACTAACAACTGAATCGGATATTATCCTGACGAATGCTTTGGAATGCCTGTGTTTTGGCCTCATAAACCCCTTCTACAGACGCAAGAGGGATTTATGAGAAAGTATTTCAAAGCGCCCCTGACAACAATTTATTAACCGTTTGCGCTTGCCGGCCCCCCATAAAATACGGGTCGCTACCGGATACCAGCCGCAATAGCCAGCCGTTAGTGGCGCTGTAGTGATTGCCCGTTTGGGCGTTGATTAGTTCCCCGTTAATATTGAAGGCGTGCCCCATGGATCACGCCCTGCTCCAACTGCTTAATGATGGTGTATTCTATCTTTTGGAACATTTGTTGGCTTGTCTTCATAGCATTGGGTCTTCATTTGCATTGATATTAGCCGGGGGCTCAGGCGCTATGTAACAGGCAGCAGTCCGTAAGCCAAGCATTAATGTCCGGATACGACCCGGCAACTGACCAATCAGCACCACACCAACAAACCCAAACACCGGCGCTTCAACGAAGCCCTCAAGGTTCCAAGCCCGTCGGCGTCGATGGTTGACCGAAGAGAAGCTCTCACCAGAACTCATCAGTAGCCGCTGGCAGGTCATGGGCATGCCCAGGGTTTCCCATGAGGTGATCTATCAATGGATCTGGGGACCAAACACGTAAATGATCCAGAAGATAAGAAGCGCCCAAAAACGCCGCTCATAGTCATTTACTAAAAGCTTATGGAGACTTTAATCGGGTTTTCCCTATCCTTATTTGCTTAGGATTCGCAAACAAAAGATAAAGCAATATCTATATTCTTTTTTTCTCGTTACTATTGTATAATCTGTGTATCATGAGTTACTTTGTATAGGTTGTACTATGAAGCAGAAATTTCGATTGAGGTAAAAAACGAGGAATATGCAGGGATAAGCTTAACTCACCCAAGACAAGGCAAAATTTACATCAATGGCTGAGATATATAACATACTGCTTATTGAGGACGATGCGGCTGATATAAAGCTTATCGAAAGGGAGCTGAATAAATTAGATATTGCTATTCAACCGGAAGTCATTAGCAGCACAAGCGAGTTGACTCAACAACTCGACCGCAATCTGCCTGATCTCATTATTTGCGGACATACCCGGCCGGCCCTCCCTGGCACTGAGGCACTTGAGTTAGTTCGCAAACAGTATCCGAAGTTGCCCTTTATTTTTATTTCAACATTTACCGATGAACAGAAAGCCATTGATGCCATATTAGCGGGAGCTTCCGATTATGTGGCCAAAGAGCATATTAGCCGGTTGGGTCCGGCGGTGCTCCGTGAGTTCCAAAATTATATAGCAGATCAAACTCGCCGTAGTCAGCTGACCAAGTCCCGCAGTCAATATGAATCGCTCATACAATCGGTTAATGGTATTGTGTGGGAGGCTGACGGTGAAACACTGGAATTTAACTATATTAGTCCGCAGTCGGAGAGGTTGCTGGGCTATACCCCCGCAGAATGGTTAAGTCAGCCCAATTTCTGGCAAAATCACATCCATCCGGATGACCGAAAGCAGGCCGTTGATTTCTGCTATCAACAAAGCCGCCAAGGGGCTGATCATACTTTTGAATACAGAATGATTACAGCGGATGAAAACATTATTTGGCTCCGCGATTATGTGACGGTAGCTATGATAAATGGAGAACCTCATCGTCTGCGCGGACTTATGGTCGATATTACGCAGCAAAAGGAAACCGAACAAAAGCTGCAGCAAAGTATTGAACGTTTTGAGGCTGCCTCCAAAGCAACCAGTGATGGAATTTTTGAGTGGGACCTTTCTTCCGGTATCTTTCAACACAATCAGAACCTGCCGGCAATGTTTGGATACAGTGAGGATCAGATGGATAATCATATCGATTGGTGGCTTGACAAGGTTCATCCATCAGATCTGGCCTATATGAAAAATAAAACTGCCGAGATCCTGACGTCCAGGAAAGATCGTATGCAGGCAGAGTATCGTTTAAAATGTGGCGATGGTAGCTATAAATACACCTATAGCCGCATTCTCATTATTCGCGATAATGAACAAAAGCCCACCTATGTGGTTGGGGCCATACAGGATATCTCGGAATTTAAAAAACGAGAGCAGCGCAGTCATAAATTCCAGCAGGTTATCTCTACCCTATCTACCAATCGTTCTCTGCTAAAGATGGATCTTGTTGATGCTCTTTCAGAGGTTTTACAAGCTTCGGCCCAGGCTTTGGGTGTTGATCGCGCCAGCGTTTGGCTGCGTGAGGAGAGGAAACTACGCTGCATCTGCTCATATGCAAACGGCAACATGAATATGATGCGGGGCAATATTCTCAGTAAAAAGGATTATCCCACTTATTTTAGCCATATTACGGAGCAGCGCATTACCGCCTCATCTGACCCTTATAACCACGAAGCATTCCATGAGCTTAAAGACACTTATCTGAAACCTCATAATATTCAATCTCTATTGGATATTGGGGTACTCAGCTCCGGTCCTGCACAAACGATTGTCTGTCACGAATCGACGACGAGCAAATATAAGTGGCAAAGTGATGAAATATTGTTTGCAGGAACTATTACCGACCAGGTTGCCCATCTGCTGGCCCACCAAGAGAAAAAGAAAAAAGAGAAGCAAATCCGGAAGTCACTGCGGGAAAAAGAAACCCTGCTGACGGAAGTCCACCACCGGGTAAAAAACAACCTTGCCGTAGTTTCGGGCTTGATGCAGCTGCAGGCCTACGATCAGGACAGCTCAAAAATAAAGGACAAACTTTTTGACAGCGTGGCTCGCATTCAAACGATGGCTGCCATTCATGAACTGCTTTATAAATCCGATAGCTTTTCGGAGCTGCGACTGGATGAAAATGTCAGAAAACTTGTTTCTTCTGTTTCCAAGGCTTTAAATGCGGGTCATCAGATCAAACTGGATTTCAATCTTGAAGCCGTAACCTTAAATATCAATCAGGCCATACCATGCTCGCTTATCATTAATGAAGTGGTAACGAATGCCCTTAAGCATGCATTCGACGATGATAAAGGAATAATCACCATTAATTTATCCGAGGAGCGCAGTACTATTTTCCTCTCTATTACCGATAACGGCAAAGGGCTTCCCGATCATTTTAATGGTTCCGCTGAATATGAAACACTTGGCTTTCAGCTTATTAATACGCTTGCAACGCAGCTTGAGGCCCAGTATCAATTTTCTTCTCAAAACGGCGGCACCACCTTCTCCATTCATTTTGAGCGCGCCAAAGCCAAGAGCACCGGCAGTACCGGATCAGATCAAGTATAGCTTTATACTCTTACAGCGCTCTATCCGCTGGGCCTATTTGCAAGAGGCTGCTCCATCGCCTGCTCAATATCAGAGCGCTCTTTAGGAACATCCGTTAGATTTTCGCATCCTTCGTCCGTAATAATCAGGTTATCCTCAATACGCACGCCGCCAAAATCCATCATCTCCCGGATTTTAGCAGCATTCAGGAATGAGGAAATCTTTTCATCCTCTAAGGCCGGCTTTAACAAAGCAGGCACAAAATAAAGGCCCGGTTCTATGGTAAGCACCATGCCAGGCTGCAGCGTCCGGCGCATTCGCAGATATTTCACTCCGGGCCGTTCAATTCGGTCTACTCCTTTTGGATAACCGCCCACATCGTGAGTATCGAGCCCCAAGAAATGTCCCAGTCCGTGCGGGAAGAACAGCGCAAATATATCCTGCTGCATTAAATCGTCCATGCTGCCGGTAATAATGTCGGCCTCTTTCAACCCCTCCATCATGACGCGGCCCGCCCGCATATGAAGGTCCTCCATCTTGACATCAGGCGCCGATGCTTCTATCACCTGTTTTTGGGCTTCCAGCACGGCTTCATAAACACCGGCCTGCTCGTCAGTAAACCGACCGTTGGCAGGATAAGTTCGGGTAAAGTCTGATGCATAACCATTGTACTCATATCCCGCATCGATCAAAAAGAGATCCCCATCCTTAATCTGTTGATTATTTTCCACATAGTGGAGGATCGCACTATTCTCGCCAGCCGCAAAAATCCCGTTATAGGCATCCTGCGTTAGTCCGTTTTTAATCTGCTGATAAGCAAAGACAGCTTTAAGTTCATATTCATACTTCCCAGGCTCCAGTGAATCGAGTACCGCGCGGTGGGCCAGGCTATTTACCCGTGCGGCCTCGCGCATTTTTTCCAGTTCATCTTCTGTTTTAAATACGCGGCAGTGCGTAATGGCATCAGGCAGAGCATCCAGATCGATTGGCGCTTCCCGTTCAAACTGTTCAATAAATTCAGCCTGTACCTCATCGGCACAGTAAATTTTATCCGGCTGCAGCTCTTTCAATACGTTGGGAAGTCGACCTTCGTAGTGCAGATGGTCGGGCTGATATTCCTGCTGATACTGCTCTTTTGTTTTCACGCGTCCGTGCCATACGGCGTATTGTGCATCCCGATTGGGCACAAAAAGATGATACTCCTGTGTTTCCAAATCCAGGATAAGATGGCAGTCAGGCTCATTCACACCGGTGAGGTACCAGAAATTAGATTCCTGCCGAAAGGCAAACTCATAATCCGTATCATAACGGTACATGAGCTCGGCTCCTTTCATATACACAATAGCATTTTCTTCT
>DATGUX010000256.1:0-3074 GCA_035300985.1 Fodinibius sp. | reverse complement strand
CTCCTACTTTTCCCTCTTTAATAAGCTTAACATAATCGTCGCGAATCGTCGGTCCTGTCGTTGCCAGGTCACTGGTGAAGAGCGTCATCTGCCCCACCTTTTCTTCCAGCGTCATCAGGTTGAGAACGGAATCTACTTTGGCTTCGATCAGGTCTTCGCTCCTATTCTGTCCAGCTGCCGGCAGGCTTTGCAATAAGATTGCCGCCATCATTACTAAAACCAACGGGAAATGTTTTCGATTACGATTTTGCTTATTCATAATATTCGGTTAGTTGATTCCAACACTGACAGGATTCCAAATCCATGAGAGTTGATTAGAATTTATAATTTCTGATCCTTTCTGGCTTCACCTAATTCTGTTTAAAAATACGGGGCCCATTTTTTTGGGATATTAATATATATCCCTATAAAATATGTGTCATCGGTGTTCACAATTATTTTAGATGCGGACTGTTAAAACCCAGCTTTTTGAGGCCATTCTGTACTTCCGGTGCGCTCATAAACAGATCCCAAAGCAGACCGGTGCGATAGTTCTCAATCATTACCACAATGGGACCCTGATCAATGGCCAGATAGCGCTTGGTGTACCAATCATAGGGTGGACTGTAAGCATCGTAAAAGCCGTATGGGCCCAGCAGCGAATCTCTTTTGGAATACAAATTTTTGAGTACATCCATCGAATATTCCGGCGTGTATGGAAAGGATGAAAGAGCGGCCGTCGGGGAAATGACCCCTCGGTCGTTGGTTGGCATATGTGCTGCATAACCTACACTGCCATCTTTATTACGCGTATAACTGGCCGACAACCCCCAATTCTTTTTCCCGTAGCCTTCATAGTTATTGGGATTCTCGATACACCACTGCCGGTTAATAAGAGTATGATTTTTATTCAACTTCCAGTAGTCAGCGTATATATCCGACAAGCCTTTCGGATCCAGGCCTAAAAAAGAGTAGTGGCCCCAGAAAAGTGGTCCGCCGTACTTCTCCGCTCCGTTATGCTTAAGAATAAGATCATAGCCATAGGTGGTAACATCCGAGGTGATACCTCCATCCCGGGCCCAGCCTTTGTGGTAAACCTCCGCCGGAATGCCGTGGGTGGGAGAAGAAGCCGCCAATATATAGGTAATCAGTGCCTCGTTATAACCCTCCAGCGGAAAATCCATCTCCCAAGCATATTCAGGAGACCAATGCCAGTACAGCACATCCGCACCCCCTTTACGATACCAGTCCCATTCAACCTCTTGCCAAAGAGTATCTATTTGGGCCGCCAGGGCTGTTTCCCGCTCGCCTCCCATTTGTCGCAAATACTGGCGTGCGGTAATTAGCCCCTGCACCAAAAAGGTAGTCTCCACCAGGTCGCCTCCGTTATCTTTGGTTCCGAATGGTTTTACCTTGCCCGTTTCTCCATACAGCCAGTGCGGCCACACCCCATGGAAGCGGTCAGCAGACTCCAGGAAACCAACGATCTTTTCAAGACGCTGCACTCCCTCCAGCTGACTAATAAATCCGCGATCCATACCTACAATAATGGCCATAATGCCAAAACCTGAGCCGCCTGTGGTCACTACATTCTTATCATTTTGAGGATATACGCCACTCATGATATACCGCTCGCGAGCCATGCCGCTGGTGGGCTCGGCGCCATCCCAGAAATACTGGAAGGTGCGATGCTGAGTCAGAGTCAGCAGGCTGTCGTCAGAAATGGTCTGAGAGTCCGGATCAGGCCCGGAATCTGTGCCTGGCGACTGTTCGCTGCTGCTACAGGAGATGAAAAGAAATACAAAGGGTAATAAAAAGAGAAAATGAAATCTTTGTAGCATTGAATAATGTGTTTTGGATGACCTTTTAAGGATTATATGATTGTAACATTTTTGGACAGTCTCCACATTAGTGAAATATGTATTACAAATGATACGGATCAAGCAAATTTATTCGTCTTCCGTTAAAAGGTGCCGCGATATTTATAATCAAAACGAGCACCATGGTCAGGCTTTAGGGGGATTTTCATCCCGTTGGTCCGCTTCAGCCAGTCAAAGATGTCACTATTCAACTGCTTTGACAGGCCGCGATATTTATCCATCCGGATCAAGTTATTGGATTCGTCCGGATCATCCTGAATATTATAAAGTTCATTGATGTCCCATACCCCGTAGTAGCGAATATATTTAAAGCTGTCGGTACGCACGGCGTGAATAGTGGGTGTTTGCGGGAAGGGGCGTTCCCAAAAGTATTCGTAGTAGATTCGCTTGCGCCAGTCGGGCATCTCCTCTCCCTTCAGCATAGGAGTAAATGAACGTCCGTCCATATTATCCGGTTGTTGCAGGCCCGCTAATTCCAAAATAGTTGGGGCTATATCGATATTTTGGACCATTGGTTCTACCGTGGTGTTTTCTGCAATCATGGAGGGAGCATAGACCAGCAGCGGCACCCGGATCGATTCCTCATAAGCCTGACGCTTGTCAATGAGACCGTGCTCTCCAAAAGAGAAGCCGTTATCGCCCATATAAAAGACGACCGTATTTTCCATCAGGTTGTTCTTTTCAAGATAACCCAGCACTTCTCCAATACTGCGATCTATCCCAAGCAGCGTCTCCAGGTAGCGATGGTAAAAGTCATCAAATTTTATCTGTCCGTGATACATATAGTCCACTCCGTGCCAGCTGTGGCGCTGTTCTTTAACCCAATCCGGAACATCTTCGTAATTATATTCTTCGGGTGATGGAATATCCTCCGGTTCAGGATTAAAGCCTTTGCCTTCAGCATCGGCAAGATCATAGCCTGGAGGAAACATGGTGCTGGGATAATTTACCGGCTCATTTTTGTAGGTTCCCTTATCTCCTCGAGCCGGTTTAAATTCAGCATGTACCGCTTTGTGGGAGAGATATAGGAAAAAGGGTTTTTCCTTATTTCGCTCGTCCAGAAATGTAAGTGCTTTATCCGTCAACAGACTGGTAATATAGGTACTGTCACTGTAGCTCACCTTCTCACCATTTTCATTCAGCGTGGGATTATAGTACTCCCCTTGTCCTTTAAAACTCACCCAATAATCAAATCCCTTGCGAGGTTCGGCGCTG
>DATGUX010000255.1:0-5301 GCA_035300985.1 Fodinibius sp. | reverse complement strand
ATGGGTTCCCAAAAGCTCGGCCAGCCCGTCCCGGATGCAAATTTGGTATTAGACAGATAAAGCGGCTGTCCGCAGGCTCCGCAGTAGTAAATGCCTTCTTCTTTGCTGTCATAATATTCATTGGTAAAGGGTATTTCCGTGCCTCCACTGCGTAATACTCGGTATTCCCTCCAGCTCAGCAGCTCTTTCCATTCTTCCTCTGTTTTTTGAACGGGATACTGATCTACGGTATCAGCAGACAGGCTATGAGAAGAATGCTTAGCAGCGGTAGCACTTCCACTCGCTTGATGGACCGATGAGGAACTGCTCCAGCCGATGAAAACTAAAAGAAGGGTCGGGAAAGCTAAAAGAAGCAGATATTTCATATTGGCATACTTGATTAAAGTGTTGTTTTTACGAAATACGAAAATAGTTTCGAAACGGATTTATATCTTTCAATGTCCGAAAACTGCATTTGACTAACAAAATCATCCAATAAAACGTTCGGATGAGCTTGTCCGGACATGGTGATAGGGAGTATGCTCAATTCTTAATGATCAAGAGCCTTTACACGTCTTCGGCCTCAATAAATATGCGATTAACCCGGGGATATTTTTCTTTAATCCTGGAAGTTAGGTCTTCTATCGTTCTCTCTATCTGGTCTGCATGTAATTCATCTTTAAAATTGACGCTTATGTTCAGCACGATATAATTGGGTCCCATATGCAGGGTCAGCGTTTCGTTGACGCTGGTAATCTCTTGATAACTGCCGACCAGTTGTTTAATGCCTTCCACTACTTTAGGATCTGCACTCTCTCCTATAAGTAATCCTTTAGTTTCATAAGCCAGCCATGAGGCAGTTGTACCAAGAATAAGCCCGATAACGACGGAGGCGATACCGTCAAATATGGGGTTACCGGTCCATTGACTCAGTCCGATACCTGCTAAGGCTACGAAAAGTCCAAGCAGGGCGGCCGAGTCCTCAAAAAGTACAACGAAAGTAGACGGATTTTTTTCTTTATGAACCGCCTCAAAAAAGCCGCGGTCTCCTTTCGTCCGGCTGAACTCTTTGAGAGCAAGATACCAGGCAATACCCGTAGCAATGATGGCAAACCCTAAGACTCCATAGCTGATCATCACATTTTCAATGGGGTGTGGGTCCAAAATGCTGTGAATGCCTTCATAAATGGAGATGCCTGCACCAACGGCAAAAACCATAATGGCTACGATAAAGCTCCAGAAATAGATCTCTTTACCATATCCAAAGGGATGATTTTCATCTGCAGGCTGGGTGGCTTTCTTTAGTCCCAGTAACAAAAGCAGTTGATTGCTCGTGTCGACCGTTGTATGTATGCCTTCGGAGAACATGGCAGAGCTTCCGGTCATAGCTGCGGCAATAAATTTGATGACCGCGATAATGAGATTGGCGACAAAAGCGGCGTAGATAACCTTTTTGGATCCTGATGCCATAGAAGAAGAGTGTCTTTATAGTATTCAAACCGATTAGTCCGGACTGTTTGTCCAGAAGTTAAGGGTGAATGCCGGGATTATTTATTGGGAATGATGCGCCAAAGCTTGCCCTGTTTTGAATCAACGATATAAAGCGATCCATCGGCCCCCTGGGCTAATCCCATGGGACGATACCGGGCTTCGGCGGCCGACTGCAAGGAATCGCTTCCGGCAAAATTATCAGCAAAAATTTCGTATTCGCCATTAACAGCTCCGTCATCAAAAGGCACGAAGGCTACTTTGTATCCTGCTTGAGGCTTCGGGGCACGATTCCAGCTGCCGTGGAAGGCAACAAAGGCTCCGTGCTGATATTTGGCTGGAAATGAAGAACCTTGGTAGAACAGCAAATCATTAGGCGCCCAGTGGCCGGGAAAGGCCACGATGGGATTTTCAAATTTGCCCTCTTCGGCCGTTTTTTGTCCGTCTCCGCCATATTCAGGAGCAATCATTTTTTGTTCTTTCTTCCAGTCATAGTATACGTAAGGCCAGCCGAAATTGTCTCCCTCATTGACAGCAAACATCTCCTCGGCCGGTTGCAAAGCATTGGTTTTGGCATCATAATATTCAGGCCATAACGTATTCAGCTGATCGCGGCCGTGTTGCACAATGTAGAGCTGGTTGGATTGATTATCCCAATCCAGTGCTACGGCATTGCGAATGCCGGTGGCATAGCGTTGCCCATCTTCAAACTGTTGTCCTGTTTGGCCAGCCTGGAACTGCCAGATGCCACCGTGTTCTTCCAGGAGAGGGCAGGGATCCATACCCGGAGATTCGGGCGTGCGAGATTCTTCCTGGCAGGCGTTGGAGGGCGCCCCTACCGTTACGTAGATATGATCTGTCTTGTCAAAGGTAAATGGTTTGGAAGCATGCTGATTTTGTTCCGGGAAACCACTAACCACCGTTTCGGGCTTGCCCTCGGGCAGAAGCGCGCCCTCTTCCATAGCATAGCGGACAACAGACGTGTCAGAAGCAAAATAGAGATAACCCTCATGTAGTTGAATACCTGTGCCTGTCAGCGATCCGAAATAACGGGTGCTGTCGGCTTTGCCATCACCATCTTGGTCGCGCAGGGCAGCAATGCCGTGGCCGTTGTGCAGCTCCGAGAGCGCGATATAGATATCTCCGTTTTCGGCTACGGTGATATGGCGTGCGCTTCCTATCTTATCGGCAACGATGACCGATTTAAAACCGTCGGGAAGAGTGATGCCGCCATTGTCACCCGAAAAGTTGAAATCTGGACTTTCTGTTGCCGATTCGGAGCAAGCGGCCAGTAGAATAACGGATATAATAATTAGGCTATATTTGGTAAGGCTCATAATCCCTGCTGTTTTATTAAAGTTTCTAATGCCTTTATAATACAGTAACAAATTATTTTATTCCAAAACTTAACCGGAATTATTTATAAATATTCTTAGGATGTTTTTGCTGGGACATCAATAGTTGTCTGATCTTTCAAAAAAACGTGATAAGGTGAGAGACTAAAGCCTTGAGGGCTCCGGTTGTAGTCCAACTCAGCAGGGGTCTACAACTTTCATGGTGCCTTCGACTCCGCTCAGACAGCAGCAAGCACGTGGGGCAGAGCGAAGTCGAAACCTCTCGTGGTATTGGATTCGCTTTAATAGTTATGTTCATCTGCTTTATCCAGTACCTAAAAATCGGTCTTCATAGGTCAATAAACCGATTTATGTAAATGGATTCGGCTCTACCCCGTTTTGTCTCACGGTGGAGGGGACATAGCACTATGACAGACCTTAAAATAAAGCCAGAGCCAACCGGTTTGTTAACCCTGTTTATGGGGTTTTCGTCAGCAAAGCTCAATAGTCCTGTATTTTAATTCCAGGAGGTGCTTACTCTCTTGGTTGTTCGGATAAAATTTGGATTAAGAATTATTTTAAAGGCCTCTATGAACAGTTCAGGTTTGAAACTAAAAAGATAAAGCAAGGCCGGCCGTCCAGTGCCGCCCCGGAGCTGGTTCATAGTAGCGTCCGCCCGGATTGTTTAGGGCGGACGACCCGTTATAACGTATATCCATAAGATTGCTGACGTTGATAAAGGGCTGCAGAGCAGCACCCGACCGCTTAAACAGATGACGGAAGCTTATCTTAACATCTAATAGACCATAGCTGTCATTGTGGGCACTGTTTATATTATTTACGGCATAGCTGTCCACATATTCGTAGGAGAGGGAAACTCGAAGAGGAGAGGGCATCCAGCGCAGGCTTGAATGCAGGCGGAAGTCCGGGATGCCCGGGACCTTTTTACCTTTAAGCGAGAGACTGTCTAAGGTTTGGGCCTGTTTAAAGACGGCTTTCATTAGGTTGGCGGTAACCGTAAGGGAGAGGTTCTCGCGAATAAAATAGGAAGCTGAGCCTTCGAGGCCTGTGTGGACCGTCTGTCCCTGATTGCGATAAAAAGTTGGACCGCCATCTTCCAGCTGATAAGGGAAAAGCAGGTCGTTGATCCACATGCGATAGCCCGTTAGGTCATAGGTGAAAGAGCCGGCGCTTTGGCTGCGAAGCCCGACTTCCAGTCCCCAGGTTCTTTCGGGCTTTAAATGGGGATTGAAACCATTTCCGCCATCAGGACGATTAACCAGCTCGGTAGTAGTAGGTGATTGAAAAGAAGTGCTAAAATTGGCAAAGAGGGTATGGTTTTCCGGCCTAAAACTGATGCCAACGCTGGGACTCACGGATTGGAAGATGCGCTCCCCGGTTTGTTGATTTGAAGGGGCGTCGGCGGAAAAGGTGAGTCGATCGTAGCGCAGCCCACTCATCAGATTGATTTTACCCAGCCGGTAAGTGCCATTTACAAAAAGGGCTTGGTTAAGGACTTGCTCAATCTGGTTAACGGTAATAGCTCCACGCTGTGCTTCGCCATCTTCTCCAATATTTTCATATTCTACTCTGTCGTCCAGCTGGAGCTTAGTTTCTGCGCCGCCTTGCAGCTCAAACTTATTAAACTGTTTGTCAAGGGTAGCCCGCAGCCCGCCGGCCCAGCGATTAACGGTGATAATACCGAAAGGAAGCGGGTTTGTCAGATCGCGGTGGGTTCCATATCCGCTCACATTGAGGATACCGGCCGAGGTCTCCAAAATGTAGCTTAGTCCGGCTTGTTCTTGGTTCATATTCTTGCCGGAACCGGCATTAATGAAATAATCTCTCGCTTTGGTCGGGTTTGTATGGGCAGCTTCAGCGTCAAGGCTGCTGGGATGTTCGGCTGTGGGCATATAAACGGCAGCAGCCTGATATTCCAGACGACTCCGCGAGCTAAGCCGTACCTTTCCATTGATTCCCGAGCGCAAGAGCCTGGCAGAGCTGTAATCTCGGAAGCCATCAGTATTAAGGTAGCTTGAATAGGCGTTAATGTCGTAAGATTCTTTTGATATGGACAACTCTCCTTCACCCTTGAACAGTCCGTATGATCCGGTCATTGAACGCAGCCGGGCATGGGTCATGCCCTTCTCGTAGTTAGGGACGGTAGAAAGGTAGAGCACACCGCCGCTGCTGTTGCCCCAGTAAGAAGCCGCCGGTCCCCGGATCAGCTCGGCCCGGCGAATGAAAGAGGGTTCGATAATATTTGTCATTGACTGCCCGTCGGCTACGGTCAGCGGAATACCATCCAGTACGACCTGGATGCCGCGGACGCCATAAGCCGCCCGCCAACCAAGTCCCCGTATGGTTATGCGCTCGCCAAGGGCGTAATTTTGCCTGTTATTGATCCAAATACCGGGTAGCTCATCGCCGATGCTCTTTAAAGAGAGTGAAGCCTCCTGGTTTAGCCGTTCCAGACCGCGGCTGTTCACACTAAAGGATA
>DATGUX010000254.1:0-2865 GCA_035300985.1 Fodinibius sp. | reverse complement strand
TCATGATCTAAAAAGCTGAGGTACTCGTCTTGTTCGCTGAGCAGGGTAATGCGAGTGCCCAGCGCAGCAAAGGTGGTGGCATATTCAAATGCATTGACGCCGGATCCGATAATAACCAGCCGGCGCGGGATGTGACTAAGTTCGAGAATGGATTCATAATCCAGAATTTTATTGTGGTCAATTTCGAAGGCGGTAGGCTTGGTCGGACGGCTTCCGGGGCACAGCAGAATATAGTCTGCTGTATAGGTTTCAACCGTCCCAAAATGTGTTTCTACTTCAACGGTATGCTCGTCCTTTAGGCGACCATATCCGCGAGCTACATCTACTTCGTTTTTAATAAGATCATTCTTAACCTGGCGATTCTCTTTTTCCAGAATCTCCTGCTTATATTTGAGTAAATCGCCCATCAGGAATTGATCGTAAGGCTTTTGGCTCCCGTCATCGCCAAACTGATCATTAAATTCCTGGATTGTTTTGGCAGCCTCGCGCAGTGCTTTGCTGGGCACTGTGCCGGTGTTCAGCCATGTTCCTCCTAAATACTTTTTGTGTGATTCAACTACCAGCACATCCTGGTCAAATTTGGAGCTTTGCATAGCACAGGAAAAACCTGCCGGGCCACTCCCGACAATAATAACATTATAATCTCGATTCATAACAGACCTACATTGCTAAAAATTATTAGTCATCCAAAGGGTTCGGGCGACCGCTCATAAGAAAAGTAAAAATGAGGAAATTGCGAAGAAAATATGGCCGGGAACCCAATGTTTTAAAAATATTTAAAATTGGAACGAAACAAACTGCCTTTTTGATTGGGACTGTGCAGATAAGATGCTAAATTTAGTGTATTGAACTGTAAAAAGTTATAGCTTCTAAAATATACATTATTCTTAACTCTAATTTATTAAAACTGTAATAATTATGGCTTACGAACTACCTGACCTACCGTACGACTATGATGCATTGGAACCGCATATTGATGAGCGCACTATGAGGATTCATCACACCAAGCACCACCAGGGATATACCAATAAGGTAAATGCCGCGCTGGAAGGAAGTGATTTTGAAGACACTCCCGTTGAAGAAGTGCTGCAGCGTATTAACGAGGTGCCCGAAGATATCCGTCAGGCCGTAATCAACAATGGAGGCGGTTATGCCAACCACAAGCTGTTTTGGACCATCCTTTCCCCCAATGGCGGTGGTGAAGCAACCGGCGATGTTGCTGATGCTATTAATGAAGAGTTTGGCAACTTTACCGATTTCAAAGAAAAGTTCAGCAGTGCAGCAAGCGGACAGTTTGGTTCCGGATGGGGCTGGCTGTGTGTAACCGAAGACGGCACATTAAAAGTGGTTTCTACGGCAAACCAGAACAGTCCTTATATGAATGGCCTTACACCCATTTTAGGACTTGACGTTTGGGAGCACGCCTACTATCTGCACTATCAGAACAAGCGTGGCGACTATGTCGATCATTTTTGGAATCTGGTTAATTGGGACCAGGTGAACAAAAATTATGCTGATGCAACCTAACCGGTGTTTATAAAGCTAACTTTTGAAAGCGCTTCGTGAGCGATCGCGGAGCGTTTTCTACTTCAATCCTTCATAAAAGGATGTTATATTTATACTATAACAAAAGCTAAAAATATTCTTTAAGATTATGCAATTTGGATTAGGAGCAGGACCCGATGTTTCATGGATGCGTGAAGAGTTGACCGATATAGGTGTTGAAGAACTTAAGACGGTTGATGATGTAGATCATGCGATGGAGGAATATAATGATGGCACTATGCTAATGGTTATCAATTCGGTTTGCGGCTGTGCGGCGGGCAATGCACGTCCCGGCGTAAAAATAGCACTCGATGAGTCGGCAGAGAAGCCCGATCATATGGTGACCGTTTTTGCCGGACAGGATAAAGAGGCAACAGAAAAGGCCCGTGGATATTTCAGTGAATACCCACCCTCGTCGCCTGCTTTTGCCTATTTTAAGGATGGTGAAATAAAAGCAATGATTCCGCGCCACCGTATTGAAGGCCGAACCAAAGCCGAGGTAGCTGAGGATCTGAAGATGGTTTTCAATGCCTTTAACGGAGAGGAGGAAGAGTAAAAAGATTTCCAATCAAAAAATGCAAAAAGCCGATGATCATTTAAAGATCATCGGCTTTTTTGTTTTGAAATGCTGTTTGGGCAGGTAAGCCGTTACTGTCGGTAAAGAGTTCGGGCTAATTCAGTTGTGCATAACTTATTCTCAATAAATTATTTTCACGAAGAATGTCTTCTACATCGGTAATTTCGCCCATAGTTACGGTATTATCAACATTTAGCTTTACCAAGGCACGCTTAGCGAAGCGCAGGTTTTCCAGCTTATCGCCTAATGCGGTAACCGCCATCACCGTTCCGTCAAAGTCAACCTGGCTATTTCCTATAACATGGAGAGTAAACTCTTCAATGGGCTGGGTATTTTGATTGGTACTTTGTGTTGAACAGGCCGCTAACAGGGTAAAACAAAGAAGAAAAGTCGAAAGAGATCGTTTCATAGCAAACAGATTAGTATCAGAATTTAAAGCTCTGTTATAATTAACGAAATTAAGCCTGGCTTAACAAGCGGATAACGTCATTTATATGCCCTCAGCTTCCATTTCACCCAAAATATGCTGGGTGATTTCCTTACTTTGACGGGTATCAACCTGTGCTTTTAGCTTAATTAGAATACTATAGAGCCCCATGTGGACTTTTGTGCTGTAGATAAAGTTTTTATCGCCCCGCGGCTCGTTCATGATCGGCATGCGCTTGGCATAATGGTTAATGCGCTGCTTGAAAGAAGGTTTTCCAAAGTCGAACTCATCACCCATATAAGGCATCGCAAAGGTT
>DATGUX010000253.1:0-2583 GCA_035300985.1 Fodinibius sp. | reverse complement strand
AAGACGGGGTATGGCACTCCAAGGAGCAGTTAGTGGACCAGCTAATGAGTTACATCAAAACATATAACGAAGAGAAAGCGCACCCCTTCAAGTGGAGCTATGGAAAAGGATACTTGATGGATTAACTGGTAATAGCACTAGCCAACCTCTGAGAAAGAAAAAAATTATCTCCTGATCCTTAATCTGGGCTGATTCATAAAGTGGTCCGGATGAAACTACCTCACTTTCGCTGTAAGCCACCTCCTGGGCTGCTAATTTTCTTAGCTTACTTTCTATTCTGTTATACGATTTAGAAATTGATAGTAGTATGAAAAGCATTCAAAACTCAAGGTCGGTCAAATTTTTCGACCAAAAATAATTGTACTTCTCACACCACTCTCATTCCGAGAGTGAAGCATAAATAAGAGCCAATATTAGTAAAATGGGTCTCACTATATGTGTTTATGTCCAATTTGGGTACTTCCATATCATATACCTTAAACCATCCCCAGTTTAAGACATCCAAAAAGGATTATTTAAACAGTTGTAGGTCAATACTTTCAGCCATCATACGATAGCCCTCCGGACCCGGATGCAAGTGATCGCCCGAATCGGCTTTCGGCAGTAACTGGCCAGGATTTTCTGGATCCTGCAAAGCCGCAGCAAAATCGATAACGGCATCGAACTCTCCACTGTTTCGTATCCAGTCGTTCACTTTTTTCCAAGCTTCCCGGTGAGCCCGCGAATCGTAAAACGATTCCCCGAAAGGCGTCAATGTAGCTCCATACACTTTCATGTCGTGAGCATGTGCCTTTTCGATCATTATTTTATAGGCATCAATAAGATCCTTTGTGACTTGGGCCGCGTCCTCTTCACCTTGTGAACCGCCAATATCGTTGATACCTTCCATGATAATCAGCCATTTGGCTTTCGGTTGATTGAGCACATCATCCTGATAGCGGCTTAGCGCGGAAGGACCGAGACAATCCTTGAGCACACAATTGCCCCCTATCCCCTGATTCAGCACTGAAATATGGTCGGTTCCCGGGTTCGCCTGCAAACGACGCGCCAGATGATCAGTCCACCGGGCTTGCTGGTTGATGCCGGATGAACGCCCATCGGTAATGGAGTTCCCCAATGCAATGATGCTTGCGGCTGAATCAGGGCCCAGTACCTCGATACTACGAATAGTATACCAGCGATTCTTCTGGCCAGCATTTTCAAATGTTGTTGCTGAAAGCTGGTAGCCTTCCAGCAGATATGAGGTCGTTCGCGAGCCCGGATGACCAGTTAAACTGGATGGTACCTCTCCATAGTTGATGGTGATTGCTATGTTACTTTTTGGTTGCAGGTCGAAGGAAAAAGGATCAGTAGTAGCGGTTGTATCCGGCTGAATAGTCACCTTTTTCTTTCCATCGAAGTAGAGCGCTTTATCCGTGTCCGGCTTTATTGTACTGCTGTCTTCCGAAACAGCAAGATGGACTTCCTTTATTGTTAAAGCTGCATTACCATAGGAATTAGAGAACGTAACACGCAGGGAGTCACCACCCAGCGAAACGTGCACCACCTGCCGCAGCGTATTGCCTTCGAGCCCCGGTTCCGGCGGCATATTGCGCGGTTCTACCAGTTGCTGCGAGCTTGACCATGTACCTATCCATGCCCTGTCCTGATCGCCAACGATATCCTCTCTGTCAGCACAGGAGGAAACAATAAAAAGGAGAGCCAACAATATAACTCTTACCCTATTATTGTCAGAAAACAGATGGTTTAATTTCATCCTTTTATTTTCTTTGCTACGCATATTATTGGTATGCTTTCGATTCAAATTGTTATTATGACCGTTTGATGTTAATTAATTATAGCATTCAGACGTAAGATACTCAGATCAAAATAAAAGCTGGAATTAAACGGGTTGTCACTCTTTAGTATATGAGCTTTCCGGCATTTTGAGAAACGTTTCCTCGTAGCCGCCGTCATCCACAATCACCTTGTGAAATACCACCCCCGGATTCAATGGCCTTATTGTCAAGGTATGGCTGTCATCTGCATTAACCGGCAACGGTAAAGTTTGCACAGTTTCAATGATGCGTGCGGCAGCGGTAGGATACATTAGCGAGTAATTATTTTCCCAAGTCAGGTTATCATTAATATTCCAAACTGTCTCTTCTCCCCCGTTCAGCGATGCAGCTACGCGATGCCCCTCCCCGTTAAATGGCAGCGTCGTACCGAAAATCGTCCGCAACTCCACACTGTCCGCCTCGGTCTCAAGATTGAATTTGTACGTAAGCGATGCGCCATCTGTCTGCCGGGTATAGGGCATCAGAGCAATACCGGAGAGTGCACGTCCAAGATCGGGTATCACGGTCCATTTGGTATGCTCCGCAGCCTCAGTTTCGTAATAGTGTTCGGCCTCCATCACTACCACATTATTATCTTCACTAAAGATGTAGCCCCCTTGGGTAGCTTCGCTTGAATCTACACGGGTTACCTCGGGCATTTGATCGCCGCCCTTGGGCTGTGTCCACGATTCATACCCGATATGAGTCTGATCCATCATATGATTCCATTTTCCATCGGCAATGTTATGATATTCCTCAGTTAGGG
>DATGUX010000252.1:0-2988 GCA_035300985.1 Fodinibius sp. | reverse complement strand
CGTTCAATAAGTTCTTCTTCCGGCACCTTTAAAAGAAGCAGCGCTTTCAGCGACTCATCATTCTTCTTCAAGATATCGTCAAAGGCTCTGGCTTGCGGAAGGGTGCGCGGGAAGCCGTCAAGTATATAGCCGCCCTCATATTTTGATTTTTGGAGCTCTTCTTCTACCAGCCCAACAACCTTATTGTCGGGGACTAACTCACCGGAGTCCAAGATGCTTTTAACTTCTTTTCCGAGGGGAGTTTTATTCTTTATGGCGGATCGAAAGATCTCGCCCGTGGAAAGATGGGGGATATTATACTTCTCGCTAATTAACTGAGCTTGCGTACCTTTGCCGGCTCCGGGAGGACCAAAAATGATGACGCGCATAGTGCAATTCTGCAATTAAGGGGTTAATTATTAGATAGCTGAAAATAGGGCAATACACTGCTACATTCAATAATAATATAGAGAGTACAATGTGAATCAAAAAATTATCCGATCCTCTTCCTCGGGGTGCAGCAGAGGAAAGTTTGGGAACCTAAGGTTTTCATTAACACCGTGGGAATGAACCTTTTCTTATTTAATACCTTGGGGCTCTGCCCTGAGGATTGTTTATTTTACTCACTTTTAGAAGTTATTTTGGTTAATGAAACAAGAAATATAAAAAAATATTGTAAGGAATGGCTCTCAAAATGCTCTTACATATAAGAGTGTAGAGGTATAGCGCTTTAGTTAACTACCATAATAATAAAATGAGGTATAGCGATGGCACTTGAATATAAATTAGTTCGTGATCCGACGCCCCATAATCCGAACCGGCATAAAGCTGAGGTCACCAATCATAAAGAGTTTACTCTGGATGAAATTATAGATCTTATGATCGAAAAGGAATCTATAAATATGTCAAGGCAAGAGGTTAAGGCTACGGTTGAGAGTTATCTTGCGGGGTTGCATTTGGCCCATATTGATGGAGAAACTTTTAGCACTCCCTTAATAGATGTCACCGAAGCGGGGCTTGAACCGGGCCCCAAACTTAGGGAAACAATAAAAGGTATGGACATACGGAAGAGAGGAGGAAAAAATGCATAAAGTGATTATCAAAGGAGTCAGTTGAAAAATTAAGATCATAAATATCAGCGAAGTTCAGTATTAAAATAGATTTAAGAGGAAGGAGAGACTGGGCGGCCTTTTACCGACTGGTTGTTTTCTTGCGATATTTAGGTGTAATCTTTCCGCATTATCCTTAGCTTTCACCTATGAAAATAACCGGATTTATAGCCAGACGTTATCTTTTTTCAAGAAAGCATATTTCTCTAATTTCCACCCTGACTTCCATTAGCATTGCCGGGGTTACGGTAGGAACGGCTCTGCTGATTGTTGTTCTTTCCGTTTTTAACGGCTTTTTTAAAGTCATAAAGGGCTATCTGTTACAAAACGATCCCGATATACGTATAGAACTGGCGGAGGGAGGTGCTTTTTTATACACTCAATCTATGCAGGATAAAATAGCCGGCATTCCTGAAGTAGATGTGCAATCTGCTTTTATCAGTGGAAAAGCACTTATGGTTAAAAGTAAAGATAGTGACAAAGTAGTATCGATAAAAGGTATCCGGAGGGAAGAGTACTTTCACATTAATGATTTGGCCGAAAATATAACCCGGGGACAGGCTGATCTCGGAGTTCAAAATAAAAAGCCGGGAATGCTGGTACCGGAGCAGCTCATGGCAGAAATGAATCTGAATGTGGGCGATGAGCTGGCATTACTTAGCGCGGGAGGCATGCGTAAATCATTAACGCAATTTTCGCTGCCGCGAACCTACCGATTTGAAATTAGGGGCAGCTATTCACAGATACAGATTATTGAGGGTGCCGCTATATTTATTGATAAGAGGGCTGCACAGCGTCTTTTTGAGCTTCGAAGCCAGGTATCCGGCATTGATTTGCGGCTAACGAACTCCTCTTTAGCTAACGAAGTGAAAGAAAAATTACATCGCAGCCTTGGAGATAAGTATGCTGTTTCCACCTGGTATGATCTACAGCAGCCACTTTATGATGTCATGTATCTTGAAAAGTGGAGCTCATATGTGATTCTAATGATCATTGTTATTGTGGCCATTTTGAATATTATCGGATCGCTGACGATGATCGTTATCCAGAAAAAGCGGGATATGGGTGTTTTACAGACGATAGGATTTAGGCCTGCCGATATAAAAGGGATCTTTGTACGACAGGGCTTTTATATCGGCCTAATCGGTTGCATAATTGGCGGTGGGTTGGGATTGCTGCTTAGCTGGCTGCAAAAACAATATGGGCTCATTAAATTATCATCTGCCTTTATCATTGATGCCTATCCGGTCAGTATTGAGTTTTTTGACGTAACCATTGTCTTAGCCGGAAGTCTGCTGCTATGCCTGCTTGCCAGCTGGTATCCGGCTCGCCGAGCCTCAACCATTGAGCCCGCCGATGCCATCAGATATGATTAATATGGAGAATGCCTGTGCAATAAAAAGGGGATGGACACTGCTGCCCACCCCCGGAGGGTTTATGAAGCTACAAAAGTGAAATTCTTGCACGCAATCACCACTTATATAACTACCCGGTACTGCTATTATTGTTTTGAACTTTTGAAAGTTATTCAAATTAAGGATCCGAGGGGCTAAAGATAGTTTAGCAATGACAGGAAAGCTTAAACATCCATGGATTACTGCAATACAGCTTGGGTTGGACTATCATAGCTTACGGAGGTCAGGGAATATCCGGAATTCCCGTTGCCCGTAACGATGGTATGTAAGTATCCTTTTCTTATGGACAGTGATTCTTCAGCAAGGGGGATTTTATTCATAAAAAATTGAAGAGGGTGCGTACCCGGGTTTATTTCCATGGGGTCTGTTTCATGTAGATAGCCGGCGTGCAGGAGCTTTTGTTGTTCCTTATGGATGCTAACAGGCCGGGCAAAAGGAGAGAGGTTAATCAACCGAATAAGGCCTTTCTTTTTACTTCCCCTAAA
>DATGUX010000251.1:0-4220 GCA_035300985.1 Fodinibius sp. | reverse complement strand
TTACCAGAAAACCATTTTAGAAGAGGCGAAAATTTATTAGATCAGGCAAAACTTGCTATCAAAAAAAGGGATCTTGACCAAGCGGGCCAAAAATTGCGAACCGCTAAATCTATTTATCTTCATAATTTCAATTCTGACCATCCCAAGGTTAAGGAGATCACGCAGCTGCAGAAGGAAATCAAGGGTTCATCACAGATTGATAACTAAATCCAACTCTAATCAGTTCTGTGGTTGAGTATAACTATTCAGATACACTTGACCACACTTCTTTAGCTGTAAATTGTTTACTTTTAACAGCTAACTAATTACGGGATAGGCAAACTCTACCTTTTAAAAAGTTGTAAAAGCAATATAGCTGCAAAAACTATTTAGTATGTAAGCGTTTAAGCCCATTAAAGCCTTTGCAATAGTCTCAGCAGGCTTTTTTAACCATATTTTTCATTATACTGGAAATATGTTTCGGGCTCGTCATCACGGCAAGCTTATTTTGAAAATCTTTAGTTCGTAATAAATTTCACAAAATAAAAACCTGATGAATAAACAATCACATCCTCGCAGCAATATAGGTCTCAGTTACCTGGGGCTTGCGAATAGCAATCAAGCGTTATGGAATCTCACCCCTCCTGAACTTTACGAGGAGGCGATAAGAAATGGAGAGGCCGTACTAACGGATGATTATGCCATCCGAGTATTAACCGGCCAGTATACGGGCCGTTCTCCCGCTGACAAATTTATCGTAGATCAGCCATCTATCCACGATGATATCGACTGGGGTGATATCAACCAGCCCGTTGATGAGGAAGTGTTTGATCATCTTTTTGAAAAAGTAACCGACTATCTTCAGGAACAAAAACTTTATGTAAAAGACTGTTATGCCGGTGCTGATGAAAAATACCAGCTCAACGTGCGGGTTGTAAGTGAAGCCGCCTATCACGGTCTTTTTGCTCATAATATGTTTCTTCGTCCATCGGAAGAGCAGCTTCAAAATCACAATCCTGACTTTACCGTAGTGGCTGCTCCCAACTTTAAAGCCGACCCGGAAACAGACGGTACCCAATCAGAAACTTTCATTTTTGTCAATTTTGATAAAAAAATTATCCTCATTGGCGGTACGCTGTACTCCGGCGAAGTAAAGAAAGGTATTTTCGGAGTTATGAACTACCTGCTGCCCAAACAGGACGTGATGGCTATGCACTGTTCATCCAATATGAGCAAGAGCGGGGATACAGCCGTATTTTTTGGCCTCTCAGGAACGGGTAAAACCACCCTTTCATCTGATCAGAATCGTATTCTTATTGGCGATGATGAGCACGGATGGAGTGAAGACGGAGTTTTTAATATCGAGGGCGGCTGCTATGCCAAAACGATAAATCTGTCCGAAGAAGGAGAACCGCTTATCTATGCAACAACCAAGATGCCGGGAACCATACTCGAAAATGTTGTGCTCGATGATAACCGCCGGCCTGATTTCGACGACGTCAGCCTGACTCAAAATACGCGCTGCTCCTATCCTATTCACTACATCCCCAATGCTTCTGAGAGCAGTACGGGCGGCCATCCCGGCAATGTCATATTTCTGACTTGTGATGCCTTTGGCGTGCTTCCTCCCCTCTCAAAACTTAGTCCAGAGCAGGCTATGTACCATTTTATCAGCGGATATACGGCTAAAGTGGCAGGTACCGAGCGCGGCGTAACCGAGCCACAGGCTACCTTTTCAGCCTGCTTTGGAGCTCCCTTCATGCCTTTGCACCCGACGGTTTACGCTGAGCTCCTGGCCAATAAGATTCGCAAGCACAATGCGGCTGTATGGCTGCTCAACACCGGATGGACCGGCGGGGCGCACGGCGTAGGCCATCGAATAAAACTGGCGCACACCCGGCAGATGTTAAGCGAAGCCCTCGAGGGTAATCTCGATAAGGCCACTTTTAATATCGATCCGGTTTTTGGATTAGCTATTCCGCAAGCTGTGGCCGGCGTCCCCGACCAAATCCTTATGCCCCGCAACACCTGGAACGATGCCGGGGACTATGATAGAAAGGCGGTGATGCTGGCTAAAATGTTTGCTGAAAATTTTACCCAATTTGAAGATGTGGCGGGTGAAGAGCTCATTAAAGCCGGACCCAAAATCTAAATTTAGTTATCCGCCGATCGTTATTGGTTATCGGGAAAGTCATACTCCCGATAACCAATAACAACTAATTCCCCATTACGGCATTGAGCTTATCAAGATTGTCCTGCACGCGAAGCGCTTCGATAACCTCATTTAGATTGCCCTTCATAATATCTTCAAGGTTATAAAGTGTAAGGTTGATACGGTGATCCGTTACCCTGCTTTGCGGGAAATTATACGTGCGAATTTTGGCACTGCGATCGCCCGTAGATATTTGGCTATTTCGTTCTTCCTCCCGCTCTTTGCGCAGCTTCTCTTCTTCTTTCTCATATAGTTTTGAGCGCAGCATTTTCATTGCCTTATCTTTATTCTGGTGCTGCGAACGCTCCTGCTGACACTCTACCACTACGCCCGTGGGTTCATGCGTAATACGGATGGCCGAGTCCGTCTTATTTACGTGCTGCCCGCCGGCCCCGCTCGCTCGGAAAGTATCGATACGCAGGTCGCCCGTATTAATGTCAATATCTACCTCTTCTGCCTCCGGTAATACCGCAACCGTGGCTGCCGACGTATGCACGCGTCCCTGCGTTTCTGTTTCCGGCACGCGCTGCACGCGGTGTACACCGCTTTCATACTTCATTTTGCCGTACACCTCTTCTCCTTCCAATCCAAAGGTGAGTTCTTTATAGCCCCCTTTGGTCGATTCGTTCAAACTCAGCAGATTTAACCTCCAGCCCATATTGTCAGCATATCGACGATACATATCGAAGAGATCGCCTGCAAAGATACCGGCTTCATCACCGCCCGTACCGGCACGCAGCTCGATGATGACGTTTTTGGAGTCATCGGGATCCTTGGGAATAAGTTTAAATTTAATATCTTCCTCAAGCTTTTCAATGCGCGGCTTGAGCTCTTGGTTCTCCATCTTGGCCATTTCCGCAATCTCTTCATCCTCGTCCTCATCAATAAGCTCCTCATTGCCCTCAATTTGATTGCCGATATCTTTCCACTGTTCATACAACTCTACCAACTCTTTCAGTTCGCTGTGTTCCTTGGTTAACTCCGTATATCGATCGGGGTTATCAAAAACAGCGGGATCGCTCATAGCCGCAGTGACTTCCTCAAAACGCTCGCGAACCTGTTCTAACTTTGCTTCAATATCCATACAATAGCTTTTAGGGGTTGGTTTATAAAATATTCGGCTCAAATGTACCCTCATAAAATACGATTCTTTAGGGGAAGTGTTAAGCATAAAAAGATAAAATAAACAATCCTCGGGGCAGAGCCCCGAGGTATTCAACAGGAATAAGTTCTTTTTTTTATCTTAATGAAAACCTGAAGTTTTCAAACTTTCCTCGTTTTACACCAAGGCAAGCCTCGGAGAATTCTTTGAGTAAAGTGAATAGCTACTTTTTGTACCCCTAAACACTTAATTTGCGGCCAATTAATCCTTATAATTAAGCTGTTGTTTTTAACTTAAATTATTCTATTTGTGAAGACTATCAATCATTCCCTTTCTGCTGATTTTAAGCTTGGCTTTCTTGGGGCCGGACAGCTGGCTCGGATGTCGGGCTTGCAGGCCTTTCGGTACGGCATTCAGGTGGGCGTTTTTTCCGACCGCCCGGAAAATGAACCCGTTCAGTTTATGACACCTCATGCCAGCACAGGGTCTTTTGATTCCGTGGAGGACCTCTCCGCATTTGCCCGCACCTGTGACGTGCTTACGCTTGAAAATGAATTCATTGACTCAGAAATTCTCACACGAACGCAGAAAGAAAGCGGCACCCCTATTTTTCCTGCGCCTGACAGCTTTGCTCTAATTGAGAATAAGCTTATTGAAAAACAAACCTTTGAAGAAGCCGGCATTGCCGTTACGCCCTACGGCCTCATTGAAAATGAGGAAGCACTTAATAGCTTTGGGGAAAAACACGGATGGCCCTATATGCTAAAATCTTCTAAGGGAGGCTATGATGGTTACGGCAACGAAACCGTACGGAATCTTGATGAAGCTATCATTGCTTTTGAAAATCTGGGCGGCCACAGCGACCGTGATATTATCGGGGAGGCCTTTGTTGACTTTAGTCATGAACTGGCCGTGCAGGTGGCCCGT
>DATGUX010000250.1:0-8257 GCA_035300985.1 Fodinibius sp. | reverse complement strand
TTTTGGTAATATTTACCGATTATCAAAACTAAAACTGTATACGATAAGATTGTAAAATTGTCCGTTATGTCATCAGATCTCAATAAATACAGCTCACAGCTCACACAAAAACAGTCACAGGTGGGTTCGCGCGCTATGCTCTATGGTGCGGGACTGACCGATGAAGATATGAACAAGCCACAGATAGGTATTGCCAGCACCGGATGGGAGGGCAATCCCTGCAATATGCATTTAAATGGTCTTGCTGAGCATGTGCATGAGAGTACGTGGGAGGCCGACATGGTGGGGCTTATATTTCACAGCATTGGAGTGAGTGACGGTATTTCGATGGGCACCCAGGGCATGAAATATTCGCTGCAGTCGCGCGAAATTATTGCTGATTCTATTGAAACCGTGATGCGTGCCCAGTGGTATGATGCCAATATTTCGCTCGTGGGCTGCGATAAAAATATGCCGGGTTCCATCATGGCGATGGCTCGGCTAAACCGTCCATCCATTATGGTATATGGCGGTACCATTCGTCCGGGCAAACTTGACGGAGAAGATCTGGATATTGTGTCGGCCTTTGAGTCCTATGGAGCCTATCTTTCAAAGGAGATCAGCGAGATGGAAATGGATGAAGTGCTGCACCATGCCTGTCCCGGCGCCGGGGCCTGCGGCGGTATGTACACGGCCAATACCATGGCCTCGGCAATTGAGACGATGGGCATGAGTCTGCCCTTTAGCTCATCCATACCGGCAACGCATACAGAAAAAATTAAGGAGTGCCATCAGGCAGGTCGGGCAATACGTAAGCTCCTTGAGCAGGATATTAAGCCGCGGGATATTATCAATCGCCGCTCAATTGAAAATGCTGTAACGATGATCGTGGCGCTCGGAGGCTCAACCAACGCCGTCATGCATATGCTGGCTATTGCGCGTGCTGCAGAAGTGCCTTTCACGATTGATGATTTTCAGGAGATAAGCAGCCGTACGCCTTATTTGGCTGATTTGAAGCCCAGCGGCAAGTATGTGATGGAGGACCTGTATAATGTGGGCGGAGTACCGGCCGTGCAGAAACTGCTGCTCAGGGAAGGCTACCTTGATGGCGATTGCCTGACCGTAACCGGCGATACGCTGGCAGAAAATGTGGCCGATCTTCCGGGGTTGTTTGAAGAACAAAATATTATATCTCCGGTGGATGATCCGATTAAAGAAACCGGCCATCTTCAGATTTTATACGGAAATTTAGCAACGGAAGGAGCTGTGGCGAAAATTACCGGCAAAGAGGGAACCCGCTTCAAGGGTACGGCACGCGTGTATAATTCAGAGGAGGAATCCCTGGAAGGCATACAGTCCGGTGAGGTACAAAAAGGCGATGTGGTTGTCATCCGTTATGAGGGACCTAAAGGCGGGCCCGGCATGCGGGAAATGCTTTCTATTACGGCTGCAATTATGGGGGCGGGCCTCGGTAAAGAGGTGGCCTTAATTACCGACGGCCGTTTTTCGGGCGGGAGTCATGGTTTTGTGATTGGTCACGTAACCCCCGAGGCACAGGTGGGCGGTACTATCGCCCTGATTGAAGATGGTGATACCATCGCTATAGATGCGGATGATCGCACCATTGATGTGGAGTTGTCCGATGAGGAGCTCAGCAAGCGACGTAAGAACTGGGAAGCCCCGCCCTTGCAAGTCACCACGGGCTCGCTCTATAAATATGCCTGTCTGGTTTCTTCAGCTTCCGAAGGATGCGTGACCGACCAGCTGCCCTACGAGAAAGTTGATCCGACTACATAAATGATATACGGTCAAAAGGAGGTGTTCTATTTCATGCCGCAGCATAACAGCGGCATGGAATAGTCCTTTTGATCAAAAAGGGCGCTTTGAAATACTTCCTCATAAACCCCTCTTGCGTCTGTAGGAGGGGTTAGGGGAGGTCAATGCACAGGTACTTCAAAGCGCCCAAAAAATAGGCGCACTACGATAGCGCCTGTTGAATATCGTTTTGTATATCCTCAATAGCTTCCAGCCCCACGGCAATACGAATCATGCCGGGCGTAATATTTACTGCAGCACGTTCCTCCTCAGATAATTTGGAGTGCGTAGTTGAGGCCGGATGCGTGGCAATGGTGCGGGTATCGCCCAGATTGGCAGAGAGCGAGAGCGTGTTCAGCTTGTCCAGAAACTGTTTGGAGGCTTCGTAGCCGTCGCTGATATTAAAGGCAAGCACACCACCGCCCTGAGTCATCTGCTTTTTCGCCAACTCGTATTGCGGGTGGCTCGGCAGGAAGGGATATTTCACCCAGTCCACATTTGGTTGTTCCTCCAGGAACTTAGCCAGCGCCAGTGAGTTGCTGCAATGTCGGTCCATGCGGATGGGCAGAGTTTCCAGGCTTTTGGAAAACAGCCAGGCATTAAAAGGGGAGAGGGCCGGACCTGAGTGCCGACAGAAAGAACTGATTTCATCGATATATTTTTCCTTTCCAACAACAACTCCGCCAATACCGCGTCCCTGCCCGTCAATAAATTTCGTAGCCGAATGCAGCACCACATCTGCACCAAACTTCATCGGCTGCTGCAGGTAGGGCGTGGCAAAGCAGTTATCTACAATTAAAATAAGATTGTGAGCGTCGGCCAGCTTGCCTGCCCATTCCAGATCAATCAGGCCAAGGCCCGGATTGGAGGGGGTTTCCAGAAACAGCACTTTTGTATTATCCTGGATGAGGGACTCCCAATTTTCGGTATCATCGATAGATCCATAGGAGAAGTCGATGCCCCACTTCGGCAAAATGCCGCCGAGGATTTGGTGCGAAGAGCCAAATAGTGACCGGCAGGCCAGCACATGATCACCTTGTTCCAGCAGGGCTGCCAGGCTTGAAAAGATAGCCGACATGCCGGAGCCTGTCGATACGCCGGCTTCGGCATCCTCCAGGTTACACATTTTAGTGGTAAATTCCTCAACATTAGGATTGGAATACCGGCTGTATACATTGCCTTCTACCTCTTTGGCAAAGAGCGCGCGGGCATGTTCAGCCGAGTCAAAGACAAAGCTGGAGGTCATAAACAGCGGTGTGGAGTGCTCGCGCTGGGACGTGCGATCGGTTTGGGTGCGTATGGCGTTGGTTTCCTGATGTGATGTGCTCATGGTAGGTATCTTTATGCTGATTTTATTTCGTAGCTGTGGGTAATTTCGGAAGTTTTCCCCAGCGTTTTAGTTACGGAGCAATATTTGTCCAGCGACAGGTTTATGGCGCGTTCGACCTTGCGATCGTCCAGGTCTCCGGTAAAAATATAGTGCAGGTGAATGGTCGTAAATTCTGAATAGGTACCCTTCTGTTGGCGGTCACCTTCTACTTCCACTTCGAGGGCCTGAACATTTTGCTTCTGCTTTTCAAGGATGCCAATAATATCGATAGTGCTGCACCCGCCGGCTCCGGCCAGCAAAAGCTGCATAGGACTAAAGCCGCCCTCCAAGCCGCCAATTTCTGTAGAACCGTCCATACGTACAAGGCCGCCCTCTTCATTGGCAGCCTCCATATGCGTACCTTCCAACTGGTCAATCGTGATTTTCATAAGTAAGATCTGCTTGGATTTAAAAATGAAGGGAAAGGTAATAAATTAGCGATAGAATCCCATTGGTCAAGGAAGATTAGGTTATTTGTAGCCGGAGCACAAAAAGTTTTTTCGAGGTTTTTGAAATACTTCCTTCTCCGAATCACTTCGAACAATCGGGATAGCTCAGGGTTTTTGCAAAGTCCTCTTTCCAAGAGTCCCGCAGGGACAAAATATTGGTAGGATTATAATTGGATGTCAAATTATAAATCCCGCAGGGATGAGAGATTAAATATTATTGCTGAAAATACATTATTTGTCATATTCCACCTCGTTTTTTAAAAATTGCAGATATTCTTTCCAGAATGACTTCTTAAGGTGATGTTTCCCCTGATTTTCTATTTATGGAATCACATCATTAAACTGTGACCTTCCATAAAAAAATGCTCCAAATCCTTCCTGGCAGGAAGGATGAATTAATTTTGCTCGATACTTTACTGCAAAAATAAATTGGAGATGGATTTGTGTGGAGGTGTTTACCCTGGGATCAGGACTATTTCGTCCCTATGGGACTTACTTTTTTTGTTATCATCATTTCTACCGATATCTCATCCCTACGGGATTGCTTTTAACATATCGACAATTCATTAAGATGCACCCTACATTTACCAGTTTTTGATTCAAGTGAAATTACAGGCAGATACTTTTATATGAGAATTGAGACTCTATTTCTATTTAACAATTCTTGTTCAGCTTGGGAGTTAATAAAATTATTTTCCTCATTAACCTCTTAATATTGTGGCTTAGGAATCGTATCATTATTGCAAACAGAGATCCAAACCCACACGTCTGAATGAACTTTTCACACCTCCACTGTCACACACAATTCAGCATGCTTGACGGAGCGGCCAGCATCAGCCAGCTTGTCAAAAAATCAAAAAATGAAGGCATGCCGGCCATTGCCATCACCGACCACGGCAATATGTTCGGGGTGCCCGAATTTGTCAATGAGGCCCATAAACACGATGTGAAACCCATCATAGGCTGCGAATTTTATGTGACGCCTTCGGGGATGGAAGACAAAAGCGACCGAACGCGCTATCATCAGGTGCTGCTGGCCAAGAATATGACGGGCTACAAAAACCTGTCAAAGCTCTGTTCACTGGGTTATACCGACGGCCTTTACTACAAGCCGCGTATTGATAAAGAAACGCTGGCTGAACACGCCGAGGGGCTTATCGCTACCACCTGTTGTATTGCCAGCGAGATCAATCAGACCATCATCAATAAGAGTGAGAAGGAGGCGCGGGCCCTGTTTGAGTGGTACCTTAATGTTTTTGGCGATGACTACTACATTGAGCTGCAGCGTCACGGGCTGGGCGATCAGAACCGCTGCAACGAAACGTTGGTCAAATGGTCCAAAGAGTACAACGTCAAGATGATCGCGACCAACGATTCGCATTATGTGGAGGAAGAAGATTCCGAGGCGCACGATATCCTGCTGGCGCTGCAGACCAACGCTGATATTAACGATCCCAACCGTTTTCGGTTTACAGATGATAACAACAAGCTGAATACCGAATTTTACCTGAAGACGCCCGGGGAGATGCAGGAGCTTTTCAGTGATCTGCCGTCGGCCATTGACAACACCAACGAAATTATTGAAAAAGTCGATGATATGGAGCTCAGCTCCGAGCTGCTGCTGCCCGACTACACCATCCCCGAGCAGTACGATTCGATGTACGAGTATTTGCGAGAGCTCACCTATGAGGGCGCCAAAGAACGCTACGGTGAAATAACCCAGGAGGTGAGCGAACGCATCGAGCAGGAGCTGAAGATCATCAGCGATATGGAATTTGTGGGTTACTTCCTTATTACCCAGGATTTTACCACCGAGGCCCGCAGGCGTGATGTGTTTGTGGGACCGGGTCGCGGCTCGGCGGCCGGTTCCATTGTTGCCTATTGCCTGGGCATTATCAATATCGATCCTTTGCGCCACGATCTGCTCTTTGAGCGCTTTTTGAATCCTGAGCGAGTGAGCCCTCCCGATATTGATATCGACTTTGATGACACGGGCCGCCAGGAAGTGATCGATTATGTAGTGGAGGAGTACGGGCGACGAAATGTGGCACAGATTGTTACCTATGGCACGATGAAAGCTAAAACTTCGATCCGCGATGTGGGTCGGGTGCTGGGCGTGCCGCTGGATGAGGTGAACCGCATTACCAAAATGTTTCCCGACGGGCCGAGTTTTACCGAATTTGAGGATGTGCTTAACAAGCAGAAGAATCCCGAGTCGGCCGGGGATATCCAGGAGTTGTTTGAACATCCCGATCCGCAGATCCAGAAAATGATGCGCTTTGCGCGAACGCTGGAAGGCTCGGCGCGGCAGACCGGTATCCACGCGGCGGGCGTGATTATTGCACCGGGTGAGATCAGCGAATACGTGCCGGTAGCGCTTTCAAAGGATAAAGAACTGATTACCCAGTATGACGGTCCCCACGCTGAGGAGTGTGGGTTGCTGAAGATGGACTTTCTGGGACTGAAAACGCTTTCCATCCTCAAAACGGCCATTCAGTATGTGGAAGAGAATCACGGAAAGCATTATGAGCTGGATGATATTCCCGAAGGTGATGAAAAGACGTTCGAGTTGTATCAAAAGGGTAACACCATCGGCACCTTCCAGTTTGAGTCCGATGGTATGCGGAAGTATCTCAAGCAGCTGAAGCCTTCTTCACTGGATGACCTGATTGCCATGAATGCCCTTTACCGACCGGGCCCCATGCAGTTTATTCCCGAATATATCGATCGCAAGCACGGACGCAGTGAGGTAGAATATCCGCATCCGGATCTGGAAGAGCTCCTGAAGCCAACCTATGGCATCATGATCTACCAAGAGCAGATTATGAAGGCGGCCCAGATTATTGCCAATTATTCGCTGGGCGAAGCCGACCTGCTGCGCCGTGCTATGGGTAAGAAAAAGCCCGAAGTGATGGCCAAACAGCGTAAGGTTTTCACCAAGCGTGCTATCGAAAACGGGGTGGGTGAGGCCAAGGCCGAGGAGTTATTCGACATTATGGCTGAGTTTGCCAATTACGGATTCAACAAATCACACTCCGCAGCCTATTCGGTAGTGGCCTATCAGACGGCTTTCTTCAAGGCCAACTATATGCCGGAATATATGGCGGCGGTGCTTACCCATAATATGGGCGATATTGATAAGGTTTCGAAGTTTATTGAAGAGTGTTATCACAACGGTATCACGGTGGATCCGCCCAACATCAATACCGGGGCCGGAAAATTTGTGGCCGTGGACGGACGCATCCAGTACGGGATGGAGGCCATCAAGGGCGTGGGCTCGAATGCAGTAGCCGAAGTGGTTGAAGAGCGCAGGGAGAACAGTAAGTTTGATTCGGTATATGATTTTGCCCGGCGTATCGATTCGCGCATCTGCAACAAACGCACATTGGAAAGCCTTATCCAGGCTGGTGCTTTTGATGATTTTGATTCCAACCGGCGGAAGCTGCTCCAGAGTATGGAGGTAATCATCAGCTATGGTTCACGCGTGCAGGAGATGGAAAATTCCAACCAGTCCGATTTATTTGGCGACGGCAGCGGCAGTGCCTCCGCCATCGACGAGCCGGTACTCGAAGAGGTTGCACAGTGGTCAAATATTGAACGCCTTAATAAAGAGCGCGAGCTGATCGGTTTCTATCTGAGCGGACATCCGCTGAGCAAATATGAGGAGGATGTGGAGATGTTCTGCTCGCACACCCTGAATCCCGAAAAATTAAATCAGCTGAACGACCGTACTACGGTGAAGTGTGCGGGCATTATCACCCAGGTGAAACGGGTGACGGACAAAAAGGGGCGTCCCTTTGCCTTCCTGCAGATGGAAGATCTGCACGGCACCATTGAGGTGATTGCTTTCAATGATGTGTATGACAGCAACCTGGGGATGATCCAGGTAGATACGGTAGTAGTAGTGGACGGCAGCATTGATACCCGCCGTGGGAAACCGCAGATCATCGCCAATAGCTTTGAGCGGATCGAAAGCATGCGCGAAAAGTATCAGGATCAGATTGAGCTGAAGCTGGATATTGATACCAGTTTAATTGATGAGGGCGAGTTGCAGCAGCTGGCCTCGCTTTTTCAGCAGCATCAGGGACAAACGAATGTGCGTTTTAATGTGTTAAGCAAGGAAGCCAAGCGACCCTTTGCCATGCACGTGCGCAAGTTTGTGATCGACCCTAATGATGAGCTGCTGGACGGACTCGAGTCGCTGTTTGGTAAGGAGGCTGTAGCTTTAAAAAGGAATATAAGTAACGGCCGATAAGTTTTTGCAATCTGACAGATAGCAATAAATGATATGATTGCCGGAATTTATTGTATAATATTAGTCCCAAATGAATAATATTTAAATATTAACTAACGAATAAGATGTTGTTATGAGTAAAACACTAAAATTTACAGATGATTCTTTTGAAGAGGATGTTATAAATGCCGATTCCGATCAACCGGTACTGGTAGACTTTTGGGCGGAATGGTGTGGTCCCTGTCGCATGGTAGGTCCCGTTGTTGACGAGCTGGCCGGAGAGTATGAAGGCAAAGCTAAAATCGGGAAAGTAGATGTGGATTCAAATTCAGAAACTTCTACCAAATACGGCATCCGCAGTATCCCCGCACTGCTTATTTTCAAGAATGGTGAAGTAGTCGATCAGATTAT
>DATGUX010000249.1:0-4544 GCA_035300985.1 Fodinibius sp. | reverse complement strand
ATTGTTGCCACCGACCGGATCTCTGCTTTCGATCATATCATGAAGCAGGCGATTCCCTACAAAGGACAAATTCTTACGGCCCTCGCCGCCTTTTCCTTCGGCAAAGTATCTGATCTGGTCGATACGCACCTCATAGACGTGCCTCATCCCAATGTTACGATCGCCAAAAGATGTGAGCCTATCCCTATTGAAGTTGTGATTCGTGGCTGTCTCACCGGCCATGCCGCACGTGTGTACCAATCAGGCAAACGCAGCCTTTGCGGCGTATCCCTGCCCCATGGAATGGTTGAAAACCAGCGTTTTGAAAAACCGATCCTTACGCCGGCTACCAAAGCTGAGGAAGGTCACGATGAGGATATTTCCGAACAAGAAATCCTTTCGCGGGAGATCGTGGAACCACAAATATGGAAAAGAATCAGGGAGAAGGCTTTTATGATATTTGCGCGGGGACAGGAAATAGCCCGACAGCAGGGACTTATTCTGGTGGATACAAAGTATGAGTTCGGCCTCTACAACGGTAGCGTTACGCTCATTGATGAGGTGCATACCGCCGATTCATCGCGCTATTTTTATGCCGATGGATATGAAGAACGACTCAAAAAAGGAGAGCCGCAGAAACAGCTTTCTAAAGAATTTCTGCGAGAATGGCTGATGGAACGTAATTTCCAGGGAAAAGAGGGACAAAAACTACCTGATCTTTCGGATGCCTTCCGAAAGCAGGTGTACACACGCTATGCTGAACTCTATGCGAAACTGACCGGACAGGCATTCAAACCGGTACCATTGAACACAGATGCCCTTAACGAGGAGCTCCGAAAAATATTCAGCTCATATCAGTCGTAAGCTGCGAGTTATTTTGTAAAGCGCTTAGATCTATGCTGTCTGCCAGGCGATTAAGCATCTCCTTGGTCTTTAAGGCCTTGCGAGCAAACTCATGTTCTTTAGGATTATTGAAAAGGTACTCTTCAAATGCTCTGCTCTCTCCTGCGTTCAACTTTCCGTCGATGTAATCGGTCAGGAAGCTGGTAAGAATCTCATCTCGATCAAATTTGGTAATATCCATAAAATGAGGGTAATAAATGATTTATCAAGTCCATCTATTACCCTCTTACGGAATTAGGCGGATATTGTTCCCGGAAAAACGTGCTCCTCTAATAGTTCTTGTAGTTGTGCACGTCCGCGATTAATGCGCGACTTCACGGTACCCATTGGCAAGTCAGCAATATCGGCAATCTCTTCGTAGGTAAGCTGCTGGATATCGCGCAGAACGATCACTTCACGAAAATCTTTACTCAACTCCATCAGCGCCTTCTCGAGCTCATCCATACACATCTTTTCGTGTAGCATATCATCCGGAAGAATACTGGTATCCTCCAACTTCATTGGCTGATCTTCGGAGTCATCCGGATCTTTGTGAATGGTCACCGTCGTCATCCTCTTCTTCTTTTTGTAGAGGCTTTTTGCCAGATTTATAGCGATGGTGTACATCCAGGTAGAAAACTTTGCAATTCGCTCATAGGAATGACGGCTCCTGAATACCCGGAAAAAGGTCTCCTGTACCAAGTCCTCGCAATCTTTATGGTTGTGTGTGTAGCGATAAAGAAAGTTATGCAAGCGATCTTCGTATCGTTTAACCAACAAATTAAATGCCTCTTCATAGCCCGATTGAAAGTGCTCCATTAAATCTTCATCAGATAACTGCTGAAGTTTTGCTTTGGATATAGCTTCCATAAATACGTGATCCCAAAATTTTACGATTGATAATTCTGCTTCCATCAACTGCCGCTAAGCAGCTTAGTTGATGATCCTTTTAATCATCAGAAGAAGTATCGTCGAGGGATCTAATGTTGAAAAGCCTTTCGCTGCGCGATCGGTATCCAACAGTGTCTCAAATATTCCGGGCAGCTCCGAAGGCTTGAAGGCCGAGGCGTCTTTCCACAATTTATTGAAGTACCAATTGTTACTGATACCCAATGCATTCTGAACTTGTTTCTTGGATTTACCTTGTGCGGACAGACGCTGGATTTTCCAGATATTTGAAAACACATTATAAAAGAACCCCACAGAACGAATAATTTCTCCTGTGTTCGCCTTAGAGTGTTGCAACATCTGTTCCGCAATAAATAGTGCCTGATCGGTATTCCGGGAAAAGAGGGCATCTTTAAGCTCAAACACCGAATATTCCCGATAGAGGCCGATTATTTTTTTAATATCCTCCTCTTTGATGGTTTTAGAACTGTCTACAAAAGTGCACACCTTATCTATTTCTGTAGACAGCAACTGCAGGTTACTACCTACATATTGAGCCAGCATCTGGGCCCCCGGCGGGCGGATGGTCTTGTCGTGTTTTTTCTTAGCCCAGTCTATAATCCAGTCAGGCAGGCGATAGTCCGGAACTTCTTTAAATTCATAAAAGCCCGAGTTGTTATGCTTTTGGAAAGCCTTACCGATCTTGGTTCGGCCGGAAGGTTTCTTGGTGTCTATGCACACCAATAAAGTAGAGGGGTTGGGCTGATCGAAATAGGGAAGCAGATCATTGACGTCTCCCTGCATAGCAGCATCTGCCATAATATCACCCAACTGTTTGAAGTCCCGGAGAATGACCACCCGTCGGTCGGCCATCATGGGAAAGCTGCGGATAATAGACAACAGCTTCTCGGACGTTATATCACGACCATATAAAAGATCAAAGTTAAAGTCTTTTTGATCTTCCGGAACCATTGCTTCTACCGCTTCCTGGAGCTTATCCAGAAAAAACTCCTCTTCCCCGCAGAAAAAATATATAGGTTTGCGATCCTCTGACTGCAAATCTTTCAGAGCTTCGGAATAGTGCTCTATACTGGTTTTTTTAGCCATGTTTAAGCTGCTCAGGTGTCAGTTATCAGAACTCAGTCAATACGTTCTGATAGCTCAATGATGATTGCTGCAAACATTAAGGTGTTAATCGTCCCATCATGCGGGGGAAGGGAATGGTTTCACGCACGTGATCAAGTCCGCAAAGCCAGGCCACTGTTCGTTCCAGTCCAAGGCCAAAACCCGAGTGCGGTACCGATCCGTACTGACGCAGATCGATATACCACTGGAAGACGTCCTCGGGAAGGTCATGCTCGGCAATGCGATCTTTGAGAGTCTTCAAATCATCCTCGCGTTCACTGCCGCCGATAATTTCTCCATAGCCTTCCGGTGCCAGCATATCCATTGCCAGCGCCAGTTTTTCATCTTCAGGATCTCTTTTCATATAAAAAGCTTTGATGGCCGCCGGAAAACGATGCACCAGGATGGGCGTATCGTGCTGCATCGTGAGCAGCGTCTCGTCACTGCCGCCAAAATCTTCGCCCCATTCAAAATTGAGGGCCGATTCCCGCCAGCCGGGGATATTTCGTAAATCCTCTTCGATCTGGTCGATACGGGAAGCGATCTCTTTTTCACGCTGATCAATCTGGGACTTTCGCCATTTTTTGGCCTGTCCCCGCTCCTTTTTAATTTCTTCACGTTCTTCTTGAAGATCGGTTTTCTCCTGCTTTCGATCTTCTGTCATCCGGTCCAGCATCTGGGCCATTTCATCGCTTTTAAGCATTTCTACCGCTTCGGTATAAGATAACCGGGGAAAGCCTTCAGCGGCCGTTTTTTCAAGCTTGGAAGTATCACGTTCAAGGATTTCCAACTCATTCTCACAGCGATCCAGCACACGTTTGACGATAAACTGAATAAAAGCCTCCGCCAGATCCATATCCATATTCAGATCGTAGTAGGCCATTTCCGGTTCAATCATCCAAAACTCAGTAAGATGCCGGCGGGTCTTGCTTTTCTCAGCGCGGAAAGTGGGGCCAAAAGTGTAGATCAATCCATGCGCCATCGCCATCGCCTCGCCATACAGCTGCCCGGACTGCGTAAGATAGGCCTGATCCTCAAAGTAGGCCGTTTCAAAAAGATTGGTGGTACCCTCCGCGGCATTTCCGGTAAAAATGGGCGCATCCATCTGGATAAAACCGCGCTCCTGGAAAAAGGTATGAATAGCATAAATGATGGCATTGCGCACGCGCATGGCCGCCCACTGGCGCCGGCTCCGCAGCCACAGATGACGGTTTTCCATCAGAAAATCCACTCCGTGCTCTTTGGGTGTAATCGGATAATCTTCGGCAATTTGCACCACCTTAACATCCGTTACCTGCACCTCATGGCCGCCAATACTGCGCTCATCTTCGACGACTTTGCCGGTGATTTCAACGGAACTTTCCTGCCGGAGAGCGTCAGTTGCCTCCCAGGCCTCCGTGCTGACTCCGTCTTTGGCTACCACGCACTGGCATAACCCGGAGCCGTCGCGCAGCTCCAGGAAATAGAGATTTTTACTGCTTCGATAGTTGTAGACCCATCCCTTCAGCGTTACGGTTTCATCGACGTGATCAGACAGATTTTGAATATAGATCATGCTTCTGGTAAAATTAGTATTCTTCTTTTAAGCGGACGTTTTTAAGGTCGAATCTAAGGATTTTTGATTAGACTCGAAATGATGATTCTGCTATTCCTCCGGTGTCAGCAGCACT
>DATGUX010000248.1:0-6935 GCA_035300985.1 Fodinibius sp. | reverse complement strand
CGGTCCATTATCAAAAAGTACGGGCTGGGCTATGCCCCTGCAGGCGGTGATAAGCTTTATCAAACGGCCCTCGATTCCGGGCTCAATGAAGAATATCTGCTGGAGGCCGGTCTCATTAAGCCAAGTAACCGCGATGATGGTTTTTATGATGCTTTCCGGGGACGACTGATGTTCCCGATTTTTAATCCATCAGGTAAGGTGATTGCCTATGCGGGGCGCGTGCTGGGTAAAGAAAAGACGGCAAAATATATCAACTCTCCGCAAACAAAGGTGTATAACAAAAGTAAGGTGCTTTATGGCATCAACTTTGCAAAGAATGAGATCCGTAAGACCGATGAAGTCATTTTGGTGGAGGGTTATACCGATGTTATTTCACTGCAGCAATACGGCATTCCCAATGTAGTGGCTTCCAGCGGGACCTCGCTGACTCCTCAGCAGATGAAGCTGCTGCATCGTTATGGAGATATGATTACCATGATTTATGACTCCGATTCGGCCGGACAGCGGGCCATGAAGCGCGGCATCAATATTGCCCTAAGGGAGGGGATGGATGTGCAGATGCTGGAGCTGCCCGAAGGGGAAGATCCTGATTCCTTTGTGCGTCAGTTCGGCAAAGATTCTTTTCTGGAGATGCACGGCGAGGAATCCGAAGATTTTCTAACGTATTTGATCCACAAAGCCAAAGAAGAAGGGCGGTGGGAAAATCCGGCCCAAAAAACGAAAGTGATTAATGAAATACTGCGCAGCATCGCGCATATGCCTGATCCGGTCTCGCGGGAGACCTTCGTCCAGCATCTAAACAGCAAAGCAAAGGTAGGCGACCGGGCACTCTTTGATGAGTTAGGTAAAATCCGTCAGGAGCTTAAAGAGGAGCGCGTTAAAGCGAAAAAGCGTGAACAACGTCGTCGCGAACGGGAGCGTCAGCAAGATCAGAGCCCAACAGAATCAGACCCTCGGCCGCCGGCTCCGCACAGCGTAGGATTCGAGGAGCAGCGGGTTAACCGGGCGGCGCCTTCCCGGGAGACTAATGGCCACAAGAAACGTCCCAATTACGAGAAGGAGCTCATCCGCCTGATGCTGATGTACGGGCGCGATATGATCGATTATATCGGTACGCACTGCGTGGCCAAGCACTTTGAGGATGAGCAGCTGCGCGATTTTTATGAAGATATTATCAAAAAGTATAAGGCCGAAGAGAAGGTAAGCGTCGAAAAGTATGCCAACCGGGAGCATCCTTATCCGGAGCTGGTTGGAGAGATTGTGCTGGAAAAGTATTCGGTAAGTGAGCGCCACCATGAAAAAATAGGGGTGCAGTATAAACGGGATAAAAATCCGTACCGGACGGCTAAGGGTGCGCTTAAGGCATTAACCTCGCACTTTGTTGATCGTTTGCAGATGGAGCTTCATGAACGTTATAATAAGGCTGAAGGTGACGAGCGCCGCAAAGTGATGCGGTTGATGAAGGAGGTCGGCCGACGCCGCAGTCGTATTCAGCAGTCACCCATTGACGAGCTCTATCCCGATCCCGATACGGAGGCGGCCCAAAGTGTGTCGGAAAAAATCTTTAGATATAAAATGAAGGATGAGCAGTAGCGATAAGACCGGGTTTTGAGTAAAGCATTAGAAAGTATTATCTGAAAACGCAAAAAAAAGATCATTTTTAATCCACATATCCATATTTAATGTCTGAGTATCTTTCTGAATTGAGTACCGCTAAAAAGGCAGCAGCCGAAGCGGCCGAAGTTATCCGTAAATACCAAAGGTCTAACAGGTTTTCCGTCAGTTTTAAAGGCAAGAACGACCTTGTCACCGACGCTGATATCAAAGCGGAGGAGTTGATTCTGTCGATCGTGAAGAAGAATTTCCCGGATGATCATATTCTGGCCGAAGAGTCCTCAGACCTGTCGGAATTGCCCGATGGACGAACCTGGCTGATCGATCCCATTGACGGAACCACTAATTTTGCTCATGGCTTTCCGATCTATTGCGTTTCTATAGCATTGTGGGAGAATGGTCAGCCCCAAATGGGATTGGTGCTTGAGGTTGAAAGTAATGAGCGCTACACCGCTCTGGCCGGCAAAGGGGCCTACCTGAATGGCGAGCCTATCCGGGTTTCGGGCCTGGATGATCCCCGCCATGCGCTTATTGGAACCGGCTTTCCTTATAACGATTTAAGTTTAGCTGACAACTACCTGGCTTTCTTTAAGATGCTGATGGAAAACACGCAGGGCGTGCGCCGGCCGGGAGCGGCTTCCTACGATCTGTGCTGCGTTGCCAGCGGTCGTTTTGACGGCTTTTACGAATATTCTCTGAGTCCCTGGGATGTAGGAGCCGCAGCGCTTATTGTGCAGGAGGCCGGCGGGATCGTCACCGACTGGTTGGGCGAAGATAACTGGCTGTTCGGAGAGCGCATTATCGCAGGCAATCCGGCCGTACACTCCTTCTTACTGGATGAAGTCGCCAATTGTTTTGATGAATCAGAGCTTAAGGCAATACAAAGAGGGGAGTAAAGCGGGACGTGAAGGGTGAGACGGCAAACGAGAGAAGTGAGACAACTTCCTCACCTCTCTCGTTTCACCTCTTACATCTATCGCATAGGATCTGTTTCAAAGAAGGTTTCCAGTGAGTTTAGCGGCATCGGGCCGTTATGATATTTGAGCGGCTCGCCGTGGGTAGCACCAATAAGATGGCCGTAATGGCGGGCGCGGGCTTCCATGCTTTTAAAGAAGCCTGTGCTCGAGATATAGGATTCAGGTTCATCACCGGGCTCAGCAACGTTGAACTGTGTTCCAAAGGCAAGAATGGCTTTCTTTTTGATCTCAAAGCTCTTGCTGATATCAAAAACCAGATCAGGCTTAAAAGGGCGATCCTGCATATAGTGCAGAATGTGTGAAGGCCGCCAGCGCTCCTGCGGCACCCCGTTTTCATCTAATGTCTCTATCTTGGTGAGTCCGCTGTAAAAAAGCGCATCGAGGGCCAATTGTGTAGCCCGGCCGTGATCCGGATGCCGATCGGAAGGAGCTCCAACCAGGCAGATGTGTGGCCGGTAGGTACGCACTTTTTGAATGATTCGAAGCTGGTTTTCACGGCTGTTTTGTATCTCGGTATCAGGAAGAGCGAGGTTTTCACGGACTTTCAGCCCAATGATTTCCGCAGCCTTTTTGGCTTCTTTTAATCGCTGTTCGGGCGTGCCGCGGGTGCCCATCTCGCCCTGTGTAAAGTCGACAACACCAACCTTTTTGCCTTGTAATGAAAGAGCCGCGAGCGTTCCTCCGCAGCAGAGTTCGGTATCATCGGGATGCGCAGCCAAGGCCAGTACGTCGAGTTTCATAGCAGGTTCTTTATGTAAGAGATTGATGTTGGTGATGGGATAAAAATGCCATCAAATAAATTTAGATGCAACGTTTTGAATTTATTTCCGTAAACGCCACCTTAGGTATAGTACTTTAACCTGCGGGATAGCATTGAATCTATAATATTAATCCGGAAAGCATTGATTGGTCGACTGTTAAACAGTTCTTGGGAAGGATTGAAGATTTCTCTTCACGCGCTGGGGATCAATAAAACCCGCTCGTTTCTGACCACACTATGCATTATTATCGGTATTGTCATGGTCACGCTGATGAATGCCGTAAGCAACGGCATGGATGCCGAATTTGAAAAGAGCATGGCCATGCTGGGGCAAAACGTAGTGTATGTGGAAAAATATCCGTGGGGCGGAGGTCCCGACTACAAGTGGTGGGAATACCGCAACCGGCGCGATATGGAACTGAGTTATGTTGAACGGATTCGCAGATCCAGCCGATGGGCTTCAGGCGTTTCGGCCTCTGCCACCCGCAGCACCACCATTCGGTATGAAGACAAAAGCACCGATGATGTTTCAATTGCCGGTGTCACCGAGCGCTATTTTGATACGGCGGGCCTGAATATAGCACAAGGACGCGCGTTTACATCCGAAGAGGTACGCCGCGGCGTTAATGTAACCGTGCTCGGGGCCACGCTGGGAGATAAGTTTTTTGATCGGGAGAGTCCGCTGGGCAAGGAGGTACGCATTGGAGGGCAGCGATTCCGGGTAATTGGAATTTTGGAGAAACAGGGAAAATTTTTGGGCCTTTCGGATATGGACCGGCGGGCTATCACGCCCATTACGGCCTATGGGCAAATCTTTAGTTTGAGAAGGGGCATTCAGATTGCGGTCAAATTTCCCAATAAACAGGCCATGGAAAAAGGGGAATACGAAATTGAGGGCATTATGCGCCGCATTCGCCAGCTGGATGCTACGGAAGAGGAGGACTTTGCCATTAACAAGCCCCAGGCCTTTAAAGAGCAGCTTAATTCATTCAAGACCGGCTTATATCTGGTTGGCGGCGCATTGACTTTTCTTTCGCTCCTTATCGGAGGCATCGGCGTGATGAACATTATGTTTGTGTCGGTCCGCGAACGAACAAAAGAGATTGGCATTCGCAAGGCTGTGGGTGCCAAAGGGTGGGAAATTCTGTATCAGTTCCTGATTGAGGCCATTGTTATGTGTCTGCTGGGCGGGCTGATAGGCCTGGGCCTGGCCTGGCCGCTGAGTGTGTTATTAAATCAGATCTTTATTGCTTCCATAGATCTGGGAGTCGTCTTCGGAGCCTTTGTACTCTGTTCGCTGGTGGGGCTTGTTTTTGGTTTTATCCCCGCTTATCGGGCAGCCCACTCCGATCCCATAGAATCGCTTAGGTACGAATAGCATGAATCTGAAAGAAACCTTCAAACAAGCTTTCGACTCGCTGTGGGCCAATAAGCTGCGTTCGTCACTGACGCTGCTGGCCCTGGTGGTCGGGGTATTTTCGGTGATCGTATCAACGACGGCGGTGGCCGTGCTCGATAACTATTTCCAGAATACCCTGAGCCTGATGGGCGGCGATGTTATTAATGTATCACGGAATCCGTCGATCCAGATTGGTAATGACAACCGAAGCAACCGCAATCGAAAGGAGATCTCATTTACTGCATTCGAAGAGCTCCAGCAGCGGCTGAGGCTGGCCGGAAATGTAAGTCCCAATGAGTTTTTCGACCGAACCAAAGTTAGTTACGGGGATGAAGAAACCGATCCTACGGTCCGCGTTACGGGCAGCAACCAGTATTATCTGGATAATAATGCCTATGTATTAAGCGACGGACGCAACTTTAGCTCCCAGGATATCCGGTATGCCCGAAAGGTGGCCATCATAGGCAGCGATATACAAGAGGAGCTTTTCATCAATGAATATCCGCTGGGTAAAAATATCCGTATGACCGGACAGCAGTATCGCGTTATTGGTATGCTGGAGGCCAAAGGCAGCATCTTTGGACAGTCGCTGGATGAATTTGTGCTCATTCCCTATACGACCGGACTGATGATCTATGGGGGTAACCGCAATATAGATATCCAGGCTAAAGCTCCGCAGATGGATCTGATCGAAGCCGCTATGGATGAGATCACCGGTGTTATGCGGGTCATCCGGAAGGTGGCACCGGGTATGGAAAATGATTTTGAGATTGAAACAAACGACAGTCTGACCGGCACCTTTGATCAGTTTACTTTTATCCTGTATGCGGTGGGCTTTATTATCGGTGGTATCACGCTCTTTGGGGCGGGCATAGGGGTGATGAACATCATGCTGGTATCGGTCACCGAGCGTACGCGGGAGATTGGTATCCGTAAAGCCGTAGGAGCTACGCGCAGCGCAATCGTCTCGCAATTCCTTGCCGAGGCAGTCTTCATCTGCCAGCTGGGCGGTATTATTGGTATGGCGCTGGGTATCTTAGCCGGCAACGGCATGGCCCTGTGGATTGAAACGGAGCCGGTGGTTCCGGTCTGGGCTATTATGGTGGGTTTTTTTGGTATGCTGATTATCGGGATGGTTTTCGGCGTCTATCCGGCCTATAAAGCAGCGCAGCTTGACCCTATTGAGAGTCTTCGGTACGAGTAGCCTTCCGGATTATTCTTCATTACTTAGCAATAATTTCCTTATCATTAGAGACAGCAGGGGATAGATATTCCAACTAAGATTTTAATATTATGAATGAAGAGATACTTGAAAACGTAAACAGACGGCTGGATGAAGCAATGGAGCGGGGCCGACGTATGGTTGAAAATGACGAGCTCCCCGAACAGCTGGATGAGTTTAAAGCGCGCACTGAAACATTGATCCGGGAACATCCTATAAAGAGTGTTGCGGCCGGACTCCTGGCCGGCTATATCGTAGGCAAGCTTCTAAGTTCCGATGATTAATTACTATGCGAAATAAAAGGTCCACAGATCAGATAGGGCGAAGACTGAGCGACATCACTTCAGATCTTAGACGTTATGTAGAAAAGCGTATTGAACTGGTGATGCTTCGATCCGGAGAATATTTCTCTAAGTGGGTGGCCATGGCTGTTTACCGTTCGGCCGGGGCCATGATTGTCCTCGCTGGAATCGGGTTTTTACTGATCGCACTGGCTATTTACATCGGCGAGTTGCTGGACAGCCGGAGCTTGGGCTATGTTATTGTTTCAATACCCTTACTTGTGACAGGCGGGCTGTTTATGTATTTAAAACCCCGTTCACTTTTTGAAGAGCTGAAAAGTCGTTTTGAAGTTGAGCTTATTGAAGCGGTTGAACACAATCTCAACAAAGAAAAGAAGCGGCTTGAATCTCCTGACATGCGGCAACCATTGAATAAAGAAGATTAGAAATTATTATGGCAGCAGATGAGAAAGTAGATAAACTTGAGCAGAAAAAGCAGCAGCTGGAAGCAGAGCTCAATAACATTCAAGGCCAGATTGACGACTCCATTGACCGGGTCCGTCATGATGTGAGTGATAAACTGGATCCAAAGTCCTTTGTTCGTAAACACCCCTTACCTGTAGTAGGCGGGGCGGTATTAGTTGGATTTTTGTTAGGGCATAACGACAAGCATAAATCTTCC
>DATGUX010000247.1:0-8756 GCA_035300985.1 Fodinibius sp. | reverse complement strand
CTTAAAAAGACCGGCGGCCGCATGGGATTTCGCGGAAGCTCACTCGATGAAGAAAAACGCACCATCGATGATGAAGTAGTTGATTTTATCCTGGACTTCTCCAAACGATTCGGCCTCACGGTCCAGCAAGAAAAAGATCAGGAGACCGAGGAAGAAGAGTCCTAATTGCACCCTTTATTATATGAGCAAAAAGGTGGAGGAATGGACCGTCCTTTCTATGCTGGAATGGGCGACCGACTATTTTGAGCAAAAAAATATACCCGACCCGCGCCACAGTATTGAATGGCTGCTGGCTGAAACGCTCAGCATCAAGAGGCTCGATCTTTACTTAAAATTTGATCGCCCCCTCTCGCCCGGTGAGCTCAATCGGCTGCGCCCGATGGTCAAGCGACGTGCCAAGCACGAGCCGCTTCAATACATCATTGGTTTTACCGATTTTATGAATGCCCGTATCTCGGTCAACGAAGATGTGCTTATTCCCCGCATCGAAACGGAGCAGCTGGTAGAGCTTATCCTGGATCGGCATCCTGCTGCTGAAAATCCTTCATCCTCCGTATTAGATATCGGAACCGGTTCAGGTTGTATTCCCATAGCTCTAAAAATGGAGCGGCCTGACTGGCAGGTCAGCGCACTCGACATATCAGCGGATGCCCTGCGGGTAGCCCGCACAAATGCCGAACAAAATGGCGCCGATATAACCTTTTTAGAAGAAGATATCTTTTCGCCGGCTTCCATAGAAGTAGCCTCGCCCCTGGATCTGATTGTTTCCAACCCACCTTATATTGGACCGGATGAAAAGGAAACGCTCGAACCACAGGTCCGAGATTTCGAACCCTGGCAGGCTCTTTTCACCGACGATCTTAACAAGATGTACGGCAGCATTGAGCAATTTGCACAACAATATCTTGCAGAAAATGGCAGCCTTTATCTGGAACTGCACGAACACTTTGCCAATAAGATTCAAGATATTTTCGAGCAAAAATACTGGGAAACGGTAGTCCTGCAGGACTACGATAATAACGATCGATTTTTGATTGCCTGCCCCCAATAACCCCTCTTTTATTAAGCCTGATTCCAGCCCCTTAAGCAAGACCGACAAGCCAGGAAAATAGTTCCACAAAGCGATGTGGATAACTTGTTGAAAACTTTTTTACCCTCCTGCCCTCCTGGCTAATATTTGTAAAAAACCATCCCTGCGCATCATTATGTCCTGTCAAGTCCTTTTTGATAGAAAAGGTGAAAAAATACTAAATGTATGCGCTACATTATGTTACAATGTTTAGAGCACTGTGGATAACTTTTAGGTTTTGCCACAACATTTTTTTGACATCGACCGCTGAAATCAGCATTTTCATTCCACCCTGTTGGGCGAAGCTATTTAATATGTGTGGATAACTACGGGATTCATTCGCACTATAACACAGTAATTATACAAGAGGTCACGAAACGTTGAGTACTATTTCTGCCGATACTGCCTGGGAGCAGTGCCTGGAAATTATTCGAGATAATATCAGCTATCAAAAGTATAAGTCATGGTTTGAACCTATCAATCCGGTTAAGCTTGAAAACAATACACTGACCATCCAGGTACCCAGCCAATTTTGGTATGAATGGCTGGAAGAACATTATTACGGTATGCTGCGGTCAACGCTGGCCAAGGTACTGGGCGAGGAAGGCAAACTTGAGTACTCGGTCGTGCTCGAAAAATCATCTAATGAGGACGACAACCGTTCGGTACGATTGCCGCAACGACCAATGCCACCCGAGAGCACCCAAAACAAAAATATGCGGGGCTACTCGGAACACAGCCCGGGTAAAATCGAAAATCCCTTTGTTATTCCCGGCATCCAGAAAACAAAGATCGATGCCAATCTAAACAGCAACTACGTTTTTGACCGATATATTGAAGGCGACTGTAACCGCCTGGCACGCTCGGCCGCAATGGCAATTGCTGACAGCCCGGGCAGCAACTCTTTCAACCCTTTCTTTATTTACGGCGGAACGGGACTGGGCAAAACACATCTGATCCAGAGCATCGGTAACAAAGCAAAACAACAGTTTGGCGACGAGCTGGCCGTCCTTTATATATCATCCGAAAGTTTTACCAATGAATTCGTTCAGGCCATTCGCAACAACAGAGCCAGCGAGTTTACGATGTTTTACCGGCAGATCGATGTATTAATTGTTGATGATATCCAATTTTTTAGCGGAAAAGAGAAAACCCAGGAAGAGTTCTTCCATATATTTAATGCTCTGCATCAGGACGGCAAGCAGATCATTCTAAGCAGCGACCGTGCCCCGCGCGAAATTCCCGATATCGAAGAACGACTAATCTCACGCTTCAGCTGGGGGCTCAGCGCCGACCTGCAAATTCCCGAGTACGAAACACGCTATGCCATTCTGGAGCGCAAAGCCAACGACAACGGCATCGAGCTTTCGCATGAAGTGCTCGAATTTATCGCCCATAACTTTAAATCAAATGTCCGCGACCTCGAGGGCGCTATTATTAAACTGCTGGCCTTTGCTTCCTTACAGCACGTAGACGAAATTGAACCGCAAATGGCTAAACAGGTGCTTCGGGATATGATTCAGGAATCACATACCACTGTTTCAATCGAGCAGATCCAAAATTATGTGTGCGACTATTTCGAAATCGATACCAATAAGGTGCGGGAAAAAACGCGCAAGCAGGAGATTGTAGAAGCCCGGCAAATTGCGATGTATCTCTCCAAACAGTTCACCGATTCAAGCCTGAAAACCATTGGTCTTCACTTTGGCGGACGCGACCACTCTACCGTTATTCATGCCATCTCTACCGTGGAAGAACGCATGCAAACCACCCCCAAACAGAAGCGGATGGTCAATGAGCTATATCAAAAAATCGAAGTCTCTACGCTTTAAACAATCATGGATACGCTAACGCTAAAAAAACTGCGATTTCACGGCTACCATGGGTTCTATGAAGAAGAGCGCGAGCAAGGCAATGCTTTTGAAGTCGACTTAATCTTCAACACCGACCTGCAAACGGCCGGAAGCAGCGACCGCCTTGAAGATACCATCGATTACCAGCAGGCGGTAGCAATCGTCCGAAAAGTGATGGAAGGGCCTTCCTGCAAGCTTATCGAAACACTCACCAAGACCATCGGCGACCGGCTCTTCGACACCTTTTCGGAGGCACAAGGCCTCCGCGTTGCGGTACGCAAGCTCAACCCTCCCCTCGACATAGAAACCGCATATTCCGAAACACAGATCTCATGGCAACGGTCATCGTAGCGCTGGGCTCCAATGTGGGCGATCGTCATAAGCATCTGTCAGATGCCAAAGCATTTTTAAGCCACTTTTCTGAATCCGCCATAGCCGCCTCCTCCATCTACATCACTGAGCCTATTGGTCCCGCCACACGCGACTTCTACAACGCTGCCATAGCCCTTACGACCTCCGACGAACCGCATACCCTCATAACAAAATTCAAGCGTTTTGAAGCCGAACACGGCCGTGCGGCGGACCATCCCAAATGGAGTGCACGCACCATTGACCTGGACATTATTTCGTATGATCACTTGGTGATTCAGACGGATTCTCTTATCATTCCCCACCCGGAATTTGAAAAGCGCCTCTTTGTGCTTGTTCCCCTGCAGGAGATCCGGCCCGAGTGGACTGATCCCGAGACAGATCGCAGCATTGAACAGCTTATTGAACAAGCTCCCGATATGCGCCTAAAGAAAACGGATTTACGCTGGTAACTATGGAAAGCAATCTTGATTTCATTGCTATAGAGGGCGTCATTGGAGCAGGCAAAACCTCATTAGCCAAATTGCTTACCCAGCGGCGTGACGCCCGGCTGGTGCTCGAACAGTTTGAGGACAATCCATTCTTGCCCAAATTTTATGAAGATCGGCAGCGCTACGCCTTTCCGACCCAGATGGCCTTCCTGGCCAGCCGCTTTAAGCAGCAGCAACAGATGCTGAGCAAAGACCTTTTTCAACAGCTCACCATCTCGGATTATATCTTTGAGAAGGATCGCATTTTTGCCCGTCTCAACCTTGAGGATGACGAACTGGCGCTATACGACTCTATCTTTGAAATTATGACCAGCATCTCCGCTCAACCCGATCTGGTTATTTATCTGCAGTCATCCGTTGACCGGCTGATGCAGAACATCCGGCAGCGCGACCGGGATTATGAGCGGCAGATTTCACGCACATATCTCCAGGATCTCAGCGATTCCTACAATCATTTTTTCTATCATTACAATAAATCACCCCTGATGATCATTAATACATCAGAGATTGATTTCGTAAGTAACGAAAAACACTTAGATTATATAGAAGAACAAATTTTCAACCAACCGGTACGCGGTAATACGCACATCCAGATTATTCCTGATCAGTTATAATGATACGCACAATTCTATTTATCGTGCTGATGTACTTATTGATAAAAGTAATCAGCCGGCTTTTCTTAACTTCCTCCTCCCAAGAAGGGCAACGAAGCAATGCCCGGGTATTTTACGAAAGCTTCCGACAATTTCAACAGGGTCAGCAGGGCCAACAGCGGCAACAGTCAAAAAAGCAGCAAGGAAACGACAAGTTTGAAGGAATCGAAGAAGCTGAATTTGAAGATATTACTGAAGATGACAATTCAGCTGCAAAATCATCTGATTAACGGCTGAACTTTACGTATCTTTAGAAGCAATATTTCACCACCGATAACTTGAAAGCAGCTTTACCGCATGAAGTTTGAAGAACAATTAGAAGAAGGGCTGTCTCTGCTCCACGAAGGAGATTATGACCACGCCCTTGATATTTCCTATCAACTCCAAAAAATGGAGCCCGAAAATGCTGATGGCTTTCACCTGGAAGGTATGATTTTCCAGAAGCTTAATCAGTGGGAAAAAAGTATTGAAGCCCTGGCAAAAGCTATCAAACGCAACACCCAAAAAAGTGGTTTCTACAACCTGCGCGGCTTTGCCAACCTACAGCTGGAAAATCTTGAAGAAGCAAAAAAAGACTTTGATAAAGCCATCGATCTGGATGACTCTCCCGCAGCTCACCGCAACCTGGTTCTTTACAAAATAATGAGCGATCAGGGTAATGAAGCCATTACCTACCTGCTGGGACGCATTAAAAATAATCCTAAAGATGTGGAAAATTGGATTCTGATGGGCGACCTTATGCAGCGCGCCGGCCAGGCAGACAAAGCCCGCACCTACTATGAGCAGGCAAAGAAGATGGATCCGGATAACGAATATGTGCAGAACCAGCTGGCTGAAAGCTGATCTACAGTGGCTGCTTATCCCGCAGCTATTTAGGTTTTCAGATTAACAGAAAAAACTCCTATATTTGAGGCCTATTTTAAAATCCCCTTTACGTTTGGCTCTACGGAGCTTTAGCGTAGTTGAGCCCTGGTGGCGGAATTGGTAGACGCGCTGGCTTGAGGGGTCAGTTCCCGTTTAGGGAGTGCTGGTTCGACTCCAGTCCAGGGCACTAAATCCCTTGCAGATCATTGATTTGCAAGGGACTTTTTTTTGGCCTTCCCTCCTTCTATCAGACTTGTCCTGCTCAAACGCTTGAACCTGTCGCCTATTTCCAGCTAAACTCAAAAAAGCAGTCATTGCTGTCCGGCCATTTCTATTTCCTTATTCCCGCCGATATAATTCGAGGTTCAGCCAGCTCTTTATAATCCTCGTACTCCATTTGCACCAACTCTTTATGGGTGCCGGCATTAAAGGCTATTTCATCATCTTCGGCCAGAACTTCTCCCGCCAGCGTATCTATATCGTAAAAGTGACCAAAAGGCGGTATGGCTCCCAACTCACAATCGGGGAAGAGATCCTCAAACTCCTTTTCTGTGGCCAGGGCTACCCCTTTGACTCCCAGTGTTTCCTTTATGGCATTAAAGTCAACATTATGGGTTGAGGGGAGAACCACCATCTTCATCTCACCGTCAACTTTTATTATAACGGTTTTAACCATTTCTTTTCCCGGAATATGTGCTGAAGCGGCTACTTCCTGCGCGGTAAAGGCCGGAGAATGCTTAATGATCACGTATTTCTTTCCCTGTTCATCCAGATAATCTATCAGTCTTCTTAAAGGCATAAAACCTCCTGATTACATTATTGTGTAATGAACATATTATATAAATTTGGCCTAAGCGACAAATCCGGTGAATCGGAAGAAGGGCAAAGACTTTGCCACACAATTAAATGATGAGCTCAGCTCACATCCGGAAGGCGATAAAAGCGGGCCATATAAACAAATAGAACGACCAAACCTGGTGGTCTTGCAAATGAGAAAAATATCTGTTCCTATATCAATCCCATCAACAGATACAGTATAAAAGTAATGCCGCCCGTGGCCAGTGCATAAGGCAGCTGCGTCCTGACGTGGTTAAGATGCTCGCAGCCGGCGGCCAGCGACGACATAAGGGTAGTATCGGAGATGGGCGAACAGTGATCGCCGAATACGCCACCGCCTATAATAGCAGAAAGCATCAGCGGCTCAGAAATGCCCAGATCCAGTGCCAGTGGAATGCCGATGGGAACCATCAGGGCAAAGGTGCCCCAGGATGTTCCGGTGGTGAATGCAATGGCGCCGGCCGCCAGAAAAATAAGCGGCGTAATCAGGAATTTAGGCAAATAGCTTCCAATCAATGAAGCAATATAGGTACCGGTGCCGAGTTCACGCAGGCTCATTCCCAGCGCTATGGAGAGCAAGACGATCGTTACGAGCGGCAGCAGATTACTCATTCCCTCGAAGGTCAGATCCACCAGCTCTTTATGGGTGTAAACCTTGTCATACCTCAGCAGCAGATAACCCGAAGCAATGGCCAGGGCTGTAGCCCAAAGTACGGAGGTAGCTCCCGATCCCTGCATGATGTTGCCACTGCCGGTAAACCAAAGGAAAAAAAGAATCCCGCCCGTCATCACGCCCAGCGGAACCAGCATATACCGCGCTTTTGTCGGAGCCTCGGTATCATCCAGTTCGACATCGGTATTATAGCTTTCTATCTTCTTCATGGGCCCGTATACTTTTTCCGTCATGACGGTATAAAATACGACTGCCAGGGTCAGCAAGGCATAGAAATTCAGCGGCACGGTAGCTGCCAGCACCGAAACAGGATTGGCAATATCATAATTACCTATTAACCCCAGCAGGTAGGCTCCCCAACCATTAAATAGGATCAGGACGGCCACCGGAGCACAGGTAGAATCCACGATATAGGCCAGGCGCTCACGACTCATATTAAATTTGTCAAATAGCCCGCGCGACAGAATTCCGGCCGTCAAAATACTGAGATTCGTTTCAATAAAGATGAGGATACCCGTAATGCTGGTGAGCAGCCCAACCTGCCGGGGCGTTTTTGTCAGTCCGATTTGAGAAAGCCGTTCCACCATCGCACTCACCCCGCCCGAAGTTTTAATATACTCGATAAGTGCGCCAACCATCAGGCTGAACAGCAGGATACTTGTATTTGAGGGACTCTCAAATACAGCCACGACACGCTCCAGAAGACGAGTAAATGCAAGGCCCGGGTTAAAAGAAGCAATTAACCACTCCGACAGAAAAAGAGCCGCCAGCAGCGATATAACCACTTCTTTGCGCCATAACGCAATGACAATCGCGATAATGGGCGGCAATATTACAATCCAGTCGGGCATAAGCCGGTAATTTATTAAAAATAAAACTGATTATAATGAAATTTAAGGGCGGGCCCAATTGAAATCCTGATTTTACTGACAGGAGGTCTATGTGTTGTCCGGTGATCACCCGTCCGTCCTAACATGGATATGCTATTTAATCACTATTGGGTTCTGAGTATTAATAAACAGTACTTTTAAAACAGATCCGGAGGTTACCATGAATAAGAAGCAACTGATACTATATTCTCTGCTATTTGCCTATATATTACCCTCGCAAGCTCAAAATGCGCGGATATCGCTGGATTACCAATCTTTCCGGCCCTTTATTCATTTTCAGCTAAACGTTGGAAATGATCCCTACCGCTCCTTTCAAGACGGCTACCGCTCAGCCTATATGAAAGGATATATGGACGGCGTCAACGACGCACGCTACTACCGGCATCGCTTTGCAGCCATGGTTCACGATTTCAGGATGTATGAGACGGGTTATCGTGACGGATTCCGCGACCGGGAACTGCTTATCCGCCTCAGAGGCCGCAGCTGGTACCAACGCCACCGCTTTGGCTATGACGATTATTACGCACCGACCTATTCCGTACGCATCTGGCTGAGTAATTTGAGTATGGCTTTCATCCAGGCCCCCAGCCGCAGGTTACCGCGCCACTGGAAAGGCCGGGCTCACCCTCGCTTCAAAAAATACCGCCGCTGGTACAAAAGAAGTCGCTATCGTGACGATGATTATGATGAATACGACGACTATGACGATGATGATTATCGGGGATATGCTCGTCTTGAGCGGTCATATAATCAGCACGTTCAACGCTATCGCCGGCAGGCCCAACGCATTAAGAAGCGCTCGCGGCAGCAGTCGGATTATAAAAGAAACGGTCGCAACCGCGGACGCTTTAAATCCAAAGAAGAAGCCCAGTCATATATAAGAAGAACGAACAACAACCGCCGCGCAGTTCGGGATTCACAGAACAAACGCCGGCCTCACATTCAGAAGCAACAAAAGCAGCGGCGGGAAGCGGTGGATAAGCGACAGAAGCGCAGACCTAAAAAAGTTCGAAAAACAAGAAGCCGATCCCGTAAAAACGACAAGGTGGACCGACGA
>DATGUX010000246.1:0-22005 GCA_035300985.1 Fodinibius sp. | reverse complement strand
GGAGCTTCCCGAAAACTCCTTCCAAAGCTTTACCGTTGAAGTTGATCGCGTGGCCGAATATCTGAAAACCGCATGCCCGACGTCTATGAACCTGCAATGGGTGCTTGAGCGGCTGCAGACTACCATTCAGGCGCATAAAGATAAGGAGATTGCCGAAATCAAGGAGATTGTCCTAAAGACAGCTCAAACCATCCATGCTGAGGATAAGCGTGTCTGTAAAAAGATCGGGGAAATGGGGATGGAACTTATCAGCGATGATGCTCGCATCCTTACCCACTGCAATACCGGAAGCCTGGCTACGGGTCAATACGGAACCGCCCTGTCGATCATTTTCCATGCGCATAAGAAGGGCAAAAAGCTGCAGGTTTGGGTAGATGAAACCCGCCCGCTGCTGCAGGGTTCGCGGCTGACGGCCTGGGAGCTGATGAATGCCGAAATCCCGATGAAAATTATCACCGATTCTGCGGCCGGCTCGCTGATGCGGTGCGGCAAAGTAGATTTGATTCTTGCAGGCGCTAACCGCATAACTGCTGCCGGCGACGTAGCCAATACCATTGGCACCTATCCGCTGGCCGTACTGGCGCGGGAAAACGAAATCCATTTTTATGTTGCGGCCCCGCTGTCAACCATCGATATGGAGCTGGAGGATGGAACGTCCATTCCCCTTGAAGAACGCGACGGGGACGAAATTACACGCTTTAACGACTCGCAGGTAGCTCCTAAAAAAGCGGAGACCTATAATCCGGCTTTTGATATCACCCCTCATAATTATATCACCGGATTCGTTACCGAAGAGGGTATTATTGAACCGCCCTTTGATAAAGCGTTTAAGAAACTGTTTTAGCCCCGCCTTAAGCTTTACTAAACTTCAAAAGTTTAGTAAAGCTCCTTTTTTTAAAAGTTGCCCCACAAAAGGGAATTAGCTATCCGCTTGAGATTATGGGTAATATTTTATAATTAACCTTTTGTACTAATTGCATATATCTTCTGTTTGGTCAGTACTAAAAAGATCCATAAGCAGATATTTTCCAAGAAGAGGGAAACATATTGTACTCTCAAGCAGAAGCTCCGCTTTGGGGAGTATAGTTATAGCTTCGGAGCTCTTAATATTGGCTTTAGAGCTGAAACCCATCTCTTATACACCGTAGGCTTTAGTGGCTTTATTCTGTCTCCGCAAATTGGCCTCGATTTTTAACGATTTTTATTTAAATGGTTATTATAAAGAAAATAACCGGTCTCTTTGTTGTCTTTTTGCTGCTGTTTAGTTGTAACAGCTTTGCCCAAAATAATTCTAATATCAACTTCTTTGTCGGTGGGGGAATGGGCTTTCCCGTTCCTCAGTTAGATTACTCCGGCTATGCCGACAGCTACAACTTTGGAGGCGGAGTGGCCGGCGGCCTGTCATTTAAAATATTGCCCCGTTTCAGCTTTCGAACAACCGTCAGCTATCACAGACTACGTTTTGATGAAGAGCAATTTATGCGGACCGCAGAAATCCAGAACAGCGGCTTTTCGGTTGACGGCGGGGCCGAAAAACTCTTTGGCCTGATGGGCGATTTTAAATATGCTCTTCGTAGTGATACCCATGCTATCCGTCCCTATCTGTTTGGCGGATACGGTGCTTACCGGATCACCGAAATTGGCATTTACTTTCCCGAAAACGAGCCCAGTTTTGTCGGCAGTGAATATCACTATTGGGCGCAAACCTTAAAGGGCGGTATTGGGATAGGTATAGGCCAATTTAATAATGTAGATTTTTTTGGGGAGATCAGTATCTCAGCCAGCTTTCCCGAAAGCGGCGAAAGCATTCTTTATGTCCCGTTAACGGTAGGCGTTATTTTGTAATTTATCTAAAGCTCCTTAGGATATCCTCGGAACCTGTTCTGGGGGAGCCCACCCTCGTTTACAAGCATCCAGCCAATATTTCTCACAAGCAGAAATTAGTGAAATGCCGCAAGCGTCCCGCTTGTGCTATTCATAAAAACACCCCGTATTTCTCAAAGTAATATCCTCTAAGCTTTACTAAACTTCAAAAGTTTAGTAAAGCTATTCTATAGCTGGGGAGGAGACTCCAAAAAGGGCTGATTATCGGTTTATTTGGCGGTAAGGGAATTGGTTTTCCTGTTTTAACTTTCGTCATCAAGTACTTTAAGAATAACCCGGCTCTTTATTGCCCCGTGCGATGCGTGCCAAACCACCTCCCCATCCTTTAAAAGAAGGAGCTGAGGAGATTCGTGGCGCACGCCCCACTTGTCGGTAATACGGTTCGAAACCGCACGGCTGCCAATAACATCCACAAAATGGAGGTCCGCTTCTTCGCGTATTTGATCGGCGGCCTCCTCCACCTGATTTTTGGCAAAGAAACAAGTGCCACACCGGTGGCTGTGCTTGTATATCAGCTGTGGCCGTTTATAAGATTGGTCTGCGATTTCTGAAAGACGGGATGGATCTTCCGGCACGTGCCAATAGTTGGCTAACTCCGATGAGGTAGAAAGAGATTTTTTAATAGCATCGAAAAGGCCCATTAATCCCCCAGGCAAATGCCGATATCTCTTGCCGTTTGTACGGTATCACTTTGCAGCGATACGGGCTTCATCTTGCCTTCAATACTGGTAATGGGAATGCGTGTGAGCTTATTATCCTGCAGCACCACCAGCTTGTTGTAATCGCGCTCCTGAACACAACGAATGGCTGCGGCCCCAAAGCGCAGTGAGATCAGCCGATCATAGGTTGAAGGCGAGCCACCGCGCTGCAGATGTCCCAGTACCACCGACCGCGACTCTTTGCCGGTCCGTTCGGCCAGCTCGCTGACAACCTGATCGGCAATGCCGCCCAGCTGCACCTCCTGCCCTACGGTTTTTCCTTTGGTCACCAGCTCTCCGTCTTTCTCTTTAGCTCCTTCGGCCACCACGATCATAGTATAATGACGTCCCCTGGCCTCCCGTTCTTTGATCTTTTCCTCAATAGAATCATAGCAAAAGGGAATCTCGGGAATCAACACAGCATCTGCGGAGGCTGCAATGCCGGAATAGAGTGCAATCCAGCCGGCATAACGGCCCATCACCTCTACCCCCATCAGACGATGATGCGACTCAGCCGTGGTAGTGATACGGTCAATGGCTTCAGTAGCGATACCGACCGCTGTATCAAAGCCCAATGTTATATCACAGCCATAAATATCGTTGTCGATGGTTTTAGGCACGCCCACTACGTTGACGCCCTTTTTAATCAGCCGACTGGCGATGTTCATAGAGCCGTCACCCCCGATGGCAATGAGCGCATCGATATCATAGTCCTCGAAGGTTTCCACCAGCCGGCCGGAGACATCACGGGTTTCCCAGCTTCCGTCATCTTTCTGATAGGGCATCTGGAAGGGATTGCCTCGATTGGCCGTACCCAGGATGGTTCCGCCCTGCAGCGTAATGCCGCGGACGGCCTTGGCATCCAGCTTAATAAATGGATTATCGGTATAAATGGATCCGTATCCGTTTTTAATACCAAATACTTCCCATCCGCGCTTCAGGGCAGCCAGTGTAGCCGCCCTGATAGCCGCATTAAGCCCCGGCGCATCACCCCCGCCGGTATTGATAGCTATTCTCATAATAATTTAAGTAGCTTCTTGTAGAGGTTCCCGTTGCATACGGAACACTTCTTCCAATGCTTCCATTCCCAGACCATTGCGCAGCATTTTAGTATTATCATCGGTCATATCTACAATAGAGGTTTCTTTCGAGGGCAGCTCCTGCTGGTTGTCAATCACTATATCCACCAGCTTGTCGAACTCGCGCAAAAAGGGCTCCCTTTCAAAATCTGCAAGAGCATCATCATCCATTTCAGGCTTCTTTGCCGTAATAGCAAGCATCGGATTCCCCAGCTCCCGAACCAAGCCTTCGGTTATCGGATAATCCGGCACGCGAATTCCTACGGTTTTTTTCTTGGGATGCACTAATAGCTTGGGCACCTCTTTAGTTGCCGGTAAAATAAAGGTATAGGGACCCGGAATGAGCCGTTTAATCAGCTTAAAATTATAATCTGAAATGTGGGCAAACTTGGCAATACCGGAAAGGGAGTCGCATAAAATTGTCAGATGATCATTTTTGTCTAACTTCCGGATCTTTCGAATCCGGTCAATTCCTTTTTTATTTTTGTAATCACAGCCGATTGCATACTGGCTGTCGGTCGGGAATAGCACAACCGCCCCTCGTCTTATCTCATCGGTTATTTCAAACAATCGTTTTACATGTGGGGATTCCGGATGCAACTTAATTCGTTCTGCCATAAGTAAAGCTCCTTATACGTTGAGGTTAAGATTGTAATAGCAATCAAATAAAAATTCTGAACAGTATTTACCCACTCAGCTTAGTATTCCTTATCATAAACAATACACCATTTCTACGCAGTCTAATGAAAATTGGAAGTCAAAAGGGGTTAAGATTTATATTTAAGGTTTTGTGAAGTGGATAGATACTGATAGCACGGCATTCATTCAAGTCTATTTATTAAGTTAACGGAAATTCTTTCCTAATCTTGTAAATAAAAATCTCTGGAATCCAGGGCAAAGTATTCTTCGTTTAAAAGGGAAACCTGCTCCAGCTATGCTGTGAGAAAGGAGCGTTGTCAAACTCTTCCAGAACTGTTATCATTCTTCTTAGACAAGCTAAGCAAATAGATTTCCATATTAACAAAAAGACGATCGCTATGAAAACATCTGTTCAAGCACAATGGCTGGGACACTCCTCCTTTAAACTGATAAGTCCCAACGGCATCACCATCCTGGTCGATCCTTTTCTTTCACAAAATCCGGCCACGCCCGACGAGTACAAACAGCAAGACGATGTTGATTACATTCTGCTAACTCATGGCCATGAAGATCATGTGGGCGATACTTTGGAGATTGCCGAAAATACCAGTTGTCAGGTCGTATCCAATGTAGAACTGTCCGGTCTGTTAAAAAAGCAGGGCCTCGATGATGACCTGGCAGTGGAATTCAATAAAGGCGGGACGATCCACTTTGATGATTTTAGCGTTACGCTGGTTTCCGCCAATCACAGCTCCTCCTTTCGGGGCGAATATGCCGGTGACCCGGGCGGGCTGGTTCTCGCCTTTGAGGACGGCCTCACCTTCTACCACCTTGGCGATACCAATATATTCTATGACCTGGAACTATACGGCGAACTATATGAGCCTGACGTAATTGCCGTACCAATGGGCGATTATTATACAATGGGTCCCAAAGAAGCCGCTATGGCCTGCGAGCTTATCGGGGCCGATTACGCTGTGCCCATTCATTACGGCACCTTCCCCGTACTCGTCGGCAACCCGGAAGACTTCAAGCAGTATACCGAGGAGGCCACTGATACCGAGGTATGGATTCCGGAGGCTGGAGATGACTTTCTGAGCTAAGCTTTGTTCATTATGACCTCTGATAATACAGGATAAAAAATCCGGGACCTTGCTGTAAAGTAACGGAATCTCCTTTTGCTGATAACAAGGGAGCTTTTAGCTATAAGCCCTGAGCATAAAGAAGATAGCTACCCCTGTCACCGAAACGTATAACCATACCGGCAGGGTTACTTTTGAAACCTTCCGGTGAAGCTTAAGTTTGGCCGAAAAGGCAAGGTAAAAGCTGGTAAGGATCAGCGGCATAACCAAAGCTGACAGAATAATGTGCGTGATGAGGATAAAAAAGTAGATTGGTCGAATCAGCCCTTCGCCGGTAAAAGGCGTGCTTCCATGATAGGCATGATATATCACATAACTTATCAGGAAGAGTGAAGAAGTGATGAAAGCCGTCAGATTAAACTTCATGTGCCGGCTGTATTGTTTTTGGCGAATGGCTCGGTAACCAAAAAGTAACAGCACGAAACTCGTGCCGTTCAGCAAAGCGTTAAGGGCAGGCAAGCTGGTGATAAGATTTGAGCTGTGTTCACTTCCGCCCTGAAAGTAGATGAGCCAAATTAAAAACCCGACTGAGGCTATGCTTATTAATAGTATAACTCCTATCGCTTTTGGCAAGCTGATATCTTTAAAAAGATCAATCGTTAGCGGCTTGGTGGAATCCATTCTGAAGCTATTAAGGCTGGAGGTTTAAAACAGGTAAAAATACAAATTATTCTCCTACTCCGGAACCATAATTCTACCTGCTATAATAGCTGCCCGCCCTTAGCTGCCTGGCTTCCATTTCCCCTATATTAATAGAGTTGAGCGACAAAACAGATTTGCAAATTTGACTATTGCTTAGTTCATTAACGGTTGGGATTAGTAGAAACTCACCCTATTTAGAATCGATTTAAATATCGTAGAAGCCATTTTTATAGGTACTAAAAGACTCGGATTTTCCATACATTCATGCCGGAGCTCAAAAGCGATATTGGCTAACAAGAAACTATAAATTATACCTAACCATGGCTCAGATTTTTCCAAAATGGGCAAACGAAGTACCACGGCAGATATTGCTGGGGCTTATCATTATTTTAACGGCAACCGTCGCGGGCGTATGGTATTACTTTTCTCCGGAATACACCGACGTTGGTTATGCCCCCGAACAACCGGTCCCCTTCAGTCATAAACTGCACGCCGGCGACCATGATATGGACTGTCAATATTGTCATACCAAGGTTTTTGATTCCAAGCAGGCAAATGTACCGGCAACTGAAACCTGCATGAATTGCCATGCCCAGATTAAGACTGATAGCCCGCGCTTAGAGAAAGTTCGGGAAAGCTGGGAAACCGGCGAGCCCGTTGAATGGGTTCGTGTACACAATCTGCCGGATTACGCCTATTTTAACCACGCTGCCCACGTTAATGTGGGCGTGGGGTGCGAGAGCTGCCACGGACGCATTGACAGAATGGAAGTTGTTCGCCAAATTGAACCCCTTAGCATGAGCTGGTGCCTCGACTGCCACCGCAACCCCGAGCAGCACGTACGCCCTGTCGATGAAGTTACTACCATGGGCTATGAAGTTGAGAACCAGATTGAAAGAGGCCTTGAGTTGGTGGAAGAGAATAATATCCGTCCGCCAACCTACTGCCAAGCCTGCCACTATTAAGATCAACGAACCAGAATTAACGCAATCGTAAGCGAATGAGCGAAGAAGTGACAAGTCCAAATTACTGGAAAAGCCTGGGCGAACTTGCCAGAAACGATGAGTATGAAAAGTTCGTCGAGCGCGAATTTCCTGAAAATGCCACTGAACTTAACGATGAGGTGACGCGACGCAGCTTCCTGCGGGTTATGGGCGCTTCTATTGCCCTTGCCGGTTTCGCTGCGTGCCGCCGTCCCGTTCAAAAGATATTGCCCTATAGCGATATGCCGGAAGAGGTTACCCCCGGCGAACCGCTGTATTATGCCTCGGCTATGCCTGCTCAGGATGCGCTGACCGGTATTGTGGTAGAAAATCATGAGGGTCGCCCGGGCAAGGTGGAAGGTAACGAAATGCATCCTGCCAGCAACGGCAATACCAGTATTTTCGGGCAGGCATCCATCCTTAATATGTACGATCCGGATCGCTCGCGCTATGTACGGAAAAATGGCGAACGCTCTTCCGTAAATGCTTTTGCTCAGTTTTGTGCAGATCATTTTTCCGATACTAATAAAAATATCGCCTTTATATCCGAAGCTAACTCCTCTCCTACTTACAATAGGTTAAAGGAGCAGGCTATGGGCAAATTTCCAAACGCCCAGTGGGTTACTTACGAAGCTTTTGGTGAAGACAATGCCCTGGAGGGCACAAAGATAGCACTTGGCCAGCGTCTGCGCACCGTCAATCATTTCGATAAGGCTAAGACCATTCTCAGCTTCGATAATGACTTTCTGAATCCCGCTGCAAATAAAAACAGTGTTGAAGATACCGGCTTACTGACCAAAAGACGGAATATTGAAGGACCTGAAGATGAATTACCTCGTTTCTATGCCGTCGAAAGCACTTTTTCACTGACCGGTTCCAATGCTGATAACCGTCTGCGGATCAAATCGAGCAATATTGCAAGCTTTATTTATGCACTGGCGGCAGAGCTCTCGGGCTCGGTGAGCGGACTTTCCCCCTTCAGCGGCTATAATAACGAATTTTCCGACCATGAATGGATCTCCGTACTGGCAGAAGAACTGCTTGAAAACCGGGGCGAGTCTATCGTCACTTTGGGACGTGAACATGAACCTGAACTGCACGCAGTTGTCACGGCCATTAACCTTGCATTGGATAATAGCGGTCAATCCGTTACTTATCATGACGTCCCGCATCTTAATGACCGCAACAACAGGGAAGCTCTTGCGACCTTGGTTAAAGACCTTAACAACGGTGAGATCGATACGGTTGTGCTAACGGGTACCAATCCCGCATATACTGCTCCGGCCGATTTAAAGCTTGCTGATGCGCTCTCCAACGCTACGGAAGTCATTCACCTGTCAGACTATTATAATGAGACCTCCAAGCTGGCCAGCTGGCATATTAACAGAACCCACTTTCTGGAAGCTTGGGGCGATGGGTTTTCTTACACCGGAACACGCTCGATCATTCAACCGCAAATTGAACCGCTTTTCTCGGGCGTCAGTGAAGTTGAATTTTTAAATACCATACTGACCGGTAAGAAATCGAAAGGATATGATCTTATTCAGGAAACCTGGAAATCGTATTTTTCTTCTAACTTTACTAAAAAGTGGGAAGAGACGCTGCACGACGGCTTAGTCGGTAATGAAAGCTTCCCTGAAGTATCGCCAACAATTTCCGGCGAATTCAATGCCGCTGCAAGTTCCGTTTTAAACAATGTATCTGCGAGCGAAGGCATGGAGCTCGTCATTCGTCCCAGTTCTAAAGTTTTTGACGGTCGTTATGCCAATAACGGCTGGCTGCAGGAACTTCCGGAACCCATGACTAAAATTACCTGGGATAATGTGGCGCTGATGAGTAAGAAGACAGCGGATGAGCTTGGTGTATCTGAAGCCGGTGTTGGTAAATCGAAGGTAGAAATTGTTTCTATTACCGTTAATGGCACTACTATAGAGCTGCCCGCTTGGGTCCAACCCGGCCATGCAGAAGACAGTATCACCATTACGGTGGGCTACGGCCGCGAAGGCTTCGGCCGTGTGGCCAATAAAGTGGGCGTTGATACCTATCCGATGCGTACTACCTCAACCATGCTTTATGCTGAGGACGTTGAGGTGAAAAATACAGGCAATATGTACGAAATTGCCTGTACGCAAGATCATAACTCAATGGAAGGCCGGTCGCTGCTGCGCTATGCTACCCTGCAGGAATACCGCGACAATCCGGATTTCTCGCAGTACAAAGCGGCCTATGGTGCCGAATTGCCCGGTGAAGCGTGGGCCCTGGAGAAGGGAGCTGACAGTCCGTTGAGTATTTTTGATGCACTTAATGAGGATGATAAGCGTGCCTATCCCGACGACGAACCCCAATGGGGCATGGCTATTGACCTGCATGCCTGTACGGGATGCGGCGTATGTACAATGGCTTGTAATGCTGAAAATAACATTCCGGTGGTTGGCAAACGCGAAGTAAGCCGCGGCCGTGAGATGCACTGGATTCGTAACGACCGCTATTTTGACGGCGACGTAAACGATCCCAAGGCCTTACATCAGCCGGTACCTTGTATGCACTGTGAGTTGGCCCCCTGCGAACAGGTTTGTCCGGTAGCAGCCACCACCCACAGCGAAGACGGTATGAACCAGATGACTTACAACCGCTGTATCGGGACGCGTTATTGTGCCAACAACTGTCCGTATAAGGTACGCCGCTTTAACTTCTTTAATTATTCTGAGGAATTTTTAACCGGCGGTGAAGATCCGGAGATTATCCAAATGGCCATGAATCCCGAAGTTACTATTCGTTTCCGTGGCGTTATGGAAAAATGTACCTATTGCGTGCAGCGGGTAAATCGCGCCAAAATTGAAACCCAAATTGAAACGGACGGTCGGACCAAAAAGCCGGAAGACGGCAGTGTTCAAACGGCCTGCCAAGAGGCTTGCCCGGCAGATGCCATCTACTTCGGCGACCTCACGGATCCTGACAGCCAGGTAGTTAAAGCGAAACAGAACAACCGCAACTATCTGCTTCTGGAAGAGCTGAACACGCGACCCAGAACCTCGTACCTTGCCCAGGTTCGTAATCCCAATCCCCAATTGGCTTAATTTTCAATAATTTTTACGATGAGCACAGACTATCAATATGCACCGGAGCCTACACTCGTAAAGGGCGACCACACGTTCAGGGAAATCACCGACCTGATAGTGAAAACGCCCCTTTCGCCTACGCCTCCTTTATGGTATTTAGCGTTTGGACTTGCCAATATCCTCTTAATTGTTCTGTTAGGAGCTGTTGGCTACCTTATTTGGGAAGGAACCGGTATATGGGGTCTTAACAACCCGGCAGGTTGGGGCTGGGCTATTGTAAACTTTGTTTGGTGGGTGGGTATTGGTCATGCCGGCACGCTCATCTCTGCTATTCTTTTTCTCTTTCGCCAGGGTTGGCGAACCGCCATCAACCGCTTTGCGGAGGCAATGACTATTTTTGCCGTGATGTGTGCCGGGCTGTTTCCGGCTATTCACGTTGGGCGAATCTGGGTTATTTACTGGGTATTTCCTATTCCCAATCAGATGGGCGCCTGGCCCAACTTTTCCAGTCCGCTGTTGTGGGATGTATTTGCTGTAAGTACTTATTTTACCGTTTCTCTCCTTTTCTGGTATGTCGGGCTGATTCCCGATCTTGCAACCCTCCGCGACAGAACCAAAAGCAAAGTCGCCAAGATTGTCTACGGCATCGGTGCTATGGGGTGGACCGGCAGCTTCCGCAACTGGTGGCATTATGAAAAAGCTTATATGATTCTGGCCGGTCTGGCCACGCCGCTGGTACTCTCCGTTCACACCATTGTATCCTATGACTTTGCTGTTTCCGTGATTCCGGGATGGCACAGTACCATCTTTCCGCCCTATTTTGTCGCCGGAGCTATCTACTCCGGTTTCGCCATGGTGCTTACCCTTATGCTGATCGCCCGAAAAATGTACAGCCTTGAAGATATTATGAATATTGACATCATGGAGCGGATGAATCTCGTGATGATGGTCTGCGGTAACCTTGTGGCCTTTGCCTACCTGATGGAAGGATTCATCGCTTGGTATAGTGGTTATATTTACGAGCAGGGTATTTTCTGGCTCTACGTGGTAGGGCCTTATGCCTGGGGCTTCTGGATCCTGATGTTTTGCAACGTTATTACTCCACAATTTCTTTGGTTTAAATCAGTGCGCCGCAATGTGGCTCTCACTTTTGTTATTTCAATCCTTGTGAACATTGGCATGTGGTTTGAGCGATTTATGATTGCCGTTGTCTCTCTTTCTACCGACTTTATGCCCTCATCGTGGGCCTATTATTCGCCCTCTTTCTGGGACATTATTACCTACATTGGTACCTTCGGCTTGTTTTTTACCTTTTTCCTGCTGTTCCTGCGCTTCCTGCCCATGATTGCTATTGCAGAAGTTAAAAAGGAACTCCCACAAGCCGATCCACACAACTATAATGACGAAACAAAAGAATTTATTGAAGGCAATACTGAACCCGTATTGGTTCAACAAGAGCAAACTGTTTAGCAACCTCTACTTATGGAAACAGAAAATAAATCTTTACACGGCATATTAGCCGAGTTCCGCAATCCCAAAGAACTCGTTGATGCTGCCGAAGCGGTTAAAAAGTCTGGATATAAGAGTTACGATACTTATGCTCCTTACCCTATTCACGGAATGGAAAAGGCCATGGGAATCAAAGAGTCACCACTGGGATGGATTGTTCTGGGGGGAGGCCTCATTGGATGTATAGGAGCCCTTTGGCTTATGATTTGGGTGATGGGCTATGAATATCCTATGAATATAAGTGGTAAGCCTTTTATAAATATTCCCATTTATGTACCCATTACATTTGAGTTAACGGTTTTGGTTGCCGCTTTTGCAACGGTTTATGGGGTATTCTCTTTAAGCGGATTACCTCGCCTTAACAACCCGCTCTTTGGGGTTGATCGATTTAAAAAGGCTACGGACGATGGTTTCTTTGTGTGTATTGAAGCCTCCGACAATCTTTTTGCTGAAGACAAAGTAACGCAACTGTTTCGGGATAACGGAGCCACGCATATTGAAACCGTTTACGATTCGGAATAATTAACCATTACAATCATTAGTTTTGCAAAATAATCCGATGAAAGTTACCAAATATCTATTTTTTGCGGCCATCACGCTGCCCCTTGTTCTTGCCTCCTGCCGTGGCCAAATCTCTGAAAAGCCGCCCGTACATCCTAACCCAAATATGGATCAGCAGCGTCGGTTTGAACCTCAGGAAGAAAATGATTTCTTCGCCGACAATCGCGCCCAGCGCCAACCGGTAAAGGGAACGGTCTTCCGGGGAAATTTGCGTCACGATAAAGTACTTTATGAAGGAATTAACGAAGACAGCAGCTTTGTAACTGAAATTCCGGTGAAGGTTACGAAATCCTTTCTGTATCGTGGAAAAGACCGCTATGATGTATATTGCACTGTGTGCCATGGCATTGCCGGCGACGGCCAGGGTATCATAATGACGGGCGGATATGGTTATGTGCCTGCTCCCAGCTTTCATATCGATCGGCTGCGCGAGGCGCCTTATGGCCATTTTTACTCCGCTATAACTAATGGCATACGTAATATGCCCTCTTATGCCCAGCAGATTCCCGTTAAGGACCGTTGGGCCATCGTTGCCTATGTCCGCGCGCTTCAAGAAAGTCAAAATGCTACCGAGCAGGAAATTCGCTCCTACGATGTTGACTTGGCCTCTCTAAAAGAAGATTATATGAAGAAGCAAGAGGCTTTGGCCGCAAAAGAAGCCGAAGCTGCCCAACAGGGAGGCGGCGAAGTCTCTGCTGATCGCGGCAAACAGATTGCTACTGAAAACGCCTGCCAATCCTGCCACTCTATCGATGGAAGTAAGCTGGTAGGACCAACCTGGAAAAACCTGTATGGCCATGAGGTTGAATTTGAAGACGGATCGACCGCCATGGCTGACGAAGCCTATCTGCATGAATCTATCGTAGATCCGGCAGCCAATATCGTAGCAGGCTTCCCGCCTTCGATGGTTCCCTATGATTTTCTGAGCGACAGCGAAATCAACTCACTTATCGAATATATTAAAAGCCTCAGTGATGCTGCTCCACCAGAAAGCGATACCCAGGCTGAAGAGGCTGAGAGTGAATCAACTGAAGAAGCTGAGAACGAAACTCAAAGCACGGAGCCAGAGACTGAAGAAGATCAGGAAAAAGCAGCCACGGAACCGGCCGCTGATACTACCGATACTACCGAAACTCTCAGTGCCAGCGCTCAGCAGGGGAAAATGCTTTTCAAAGAGTTTGAATGTTTAAGCTGCCACACCATCGACGGCTCCAAAGACTTGGCTCCGCCCTTTAAAGGATTATTTGAAAAAGAAATAGAACTTGAAGACGGTACTTTTGTAACCGCTGATGAAGGCTATATTAAGGAGTCGATACAATATCCCGGGGCCAAAATAACGCTGGGATATCAGGACAATATGCCTTCATACCGGGATCTGCTGTCGGATGCGCAGCTACAATCTATTACCGATTATATTAAGTCATTGCGTTAAGCACTACCATTGATATAATAAAACATAACCGTTTTTATAAGAAATTATGAGTAAACCCAAAATAACCGATTCGCTGGAGTTTCCGTCAGATCTCAACATCATCAAACCACTCTTTGGTGTGGGAATTGTAGGTCTGTTAATCAGCGGAGTTGGGTACTTTCTTGACCATGATCAGTTTTTCTTTACCTATCTGGTAAACTTTGCTTTTTTCTCAAGCATTGCCCTGGGCAGTTTGTTTTTCGTACTCCTTCAGCATCTCACTCGCTCACAATGGAGTATCACCCTGCGCCGAATACCTGAAACCATCTCTTCTAATATCTGGATATGGGGCTTATTCATCATCCCTATTCTGTTTGGAATGCATTCACTCTATCACTGGACTCATGCTGAGGCCGTCGCCAGCGATCCGGTACTGCAAGGCAAGTCGCCCTATCTGAACACCACCTTCTTCATCATCCGACAGATTATTTATTTCGGTCTTTGGAGCTTTCTGGGCTATCAGATGTACAACAAATCAGTTAAAATGGATAAAACCGGGGACTGGGGGCTACAAACATTTATGCGTCGCAGCAGTGGTCCGGGGCTCTTCTTCTTTGGAATAACCTTTGCCTTTGCATCATTCGACTGGCTGATGATTCTCGACCCTCATTGGTATTCTACCATTTTTGGGATTTACTACTTTGCTATGAGCTTCCAGGCTGTCTTTGCAATCCTTGCACTTGTGGTCCTCTTCTTTTGGAAAAAAGGCATACTAACCAACACCATCCAAAAGGAACGTATGTATGATATTGGAGTCCAGCTGTTTGGCTACACCGTATTTTATGCTTATATCGCCTTCAGTCAATTTCTGCTGATCTATTACGGCAATATCCCAGAAGAAACCGTATGGTTCCTGGAGCGCCTCAATGGAGGCTATCAATATCTTGCTTATTTTTACCTATTTGGACGTTTTGTAATTCCATTTATCGTCCTGCTTCCCAAAAAGCCAAAGTATAACCCAACGGTTATGGGCACCATGTCTGTTCTTATCCTGGTCTCTCATCTGGTAGAACTTTACTGGATTGTGATGCCGGTGCTGAACGAACACGGCTTTTATTTCAACTGGATGATAGTAACGAACTTTATCGGATTGGGTGCGATCTTTTTTGGACTGTTTTTCTATAAGTTTAAACAAAATAAAATGATTCCCGTTAAAGATCCGCGCTTGGGCGATTCGCTCAGAAAGCATTAACAAATGTGTGGAAATTAAATGTGTTTAACTGAAGAACATATTTTAACAAGCCGGCACTTATAAGTTTTTGAATATTATGACAAACGAAGACCAAAATTATACGCCTGAGTTTAAGAAAGAAGTTGCTCAAAAGGCACTTGATCAGTCCAAACAAAATCTTGAGGGCTTATCTGAAAAGTATGAAGTGCCCGTTTCAGTCATCCTTATGTGGGCAACCGAACTTGAAAAAGGCGGGGAAGACGTTTTTAAAGAGAGCCATGAGGACGCAGAGCTAAAAGAAGAAAGCTCAATGGTCGACATTGAAGTTAATAATCAGGAAATAGCCAGTTCGGTAGACCACGGCGTAATGTTCGATAACCTGAACTATAAACGCCTTGCCTTTTGGACCGTATTAGGACTTGTTATGTTTTTGATTATTATTCAATCTCTTATAGAGGTATTCCAATTTAACAGCCAGGCACTACAAGATCGAGTCTCTGCTGAAAGTGGTGAGTACTATCAGGCAGTTCAGCAAAAGCAGGAAGCAAAAGAAAGAATTAACAGTTTTGGTGTCGTAAATCTTGAGGAAGGCACCTACCGGGTTCCGGTGGATAGCGTCATAAATAAAATGGCTGTGGATGAGGAATAAGGAATATCCTCAGACAATATATTGTGGCTAACATCCTGTTGCCCGGGTTTTCCTGCTCTCCCTGCATCTGATCCGCCATAAAAGCTTTAAACATGATTCCATAAATCTCAAAAATTGCCAAGCATTGAGCCTATAACGACTTTAATGGGAAGAAATCCGGCCACACATATAGCGGATCATAATTATTTGATTGAGCATTATTTTTAATGCGGACAAACATCTTCTGTAAGAGCTGACCGCAACATTATCAGCTATTAGCTACAAGCCCTTAGAACCATTATAAGAAGGCAGATAGCTTTGCTGAATTAATTATTCTGGGTATATTTATAAGTACTACGCGGGGTCTGACCAAGGCTCAACTAATGAAAAACAAAAGACAAGAATGGACTTTCTTAACGATTTAATGCTACCACCGGCCAAATCTACCTTGGCCCATCAAACTGATGCTCTTTTTTGGTTTGTTCATCTCAGCGGCCTTGCTTTAACAATCGGGCTTATGGGCGTTATCATCTATTTTGCCTTTAAGTATCGTCGCAAGTCTGACGATGAGGTAACGCCGGTTATCACCCACAATAACAAACTGGAAGTAACTTGGTCCGTAATTCCCTTAATCTTTGTATTCATCATTTTTGGCTGGGGATATAAGGTCTTTATGGATCAAGAAACCATCCCCGATGATGCTTACGAAGTGAAAGTAACCGCGCAAAAGTGGATGTGGCAATTTACTTATGAAAATGGTGCCCGCTCCAGTGGCGATCTGCATGTTCCAGCCGATCGACCGATTAAGCTTATCATGAATTCTAAGGATGTCATTCACTCCTTTTTTGTTCCCGACTATCGGGTAAAACAGGATGTAGTGCCCGGCCGGCGTACCGAACTTTGGTTTAATGCGCCCGATACCGGGAAGTCAATCATCTTTTGTGCTGAATATTGCGGAACGGGGCATTCTGATATGATGGGCAATGTTGTTGTACATGAACAGGCCGATTTTGATGACTGGCTGGCCCAAAACTCCGGAGGCGGCAGTAAGCCCGAAGACCTTGAACCTGCCAAATGGGGAGAACAGCTGGCACAAGAGTGGGCCTGCTCTACCTGCCACTCAACCGATGGTTCCAATATGACCGGCCCTACCTGGCAAGGCGTTTTTGGCCACGAGGTAACGCTGGATGATGGTTCTACCGTTACTGCGGATGAAGATTACATCCGCGAGTCAATCCTGAAGCCAAATGCTAAAGTCGTAGACGGTTTTCCACCGGTGATGAACTCCTATGAAGGGCAGCTCAACGACGATCAGATTGATGCTATTATAGAATACATAAAAACACTGAAATAATATGGCTACTGCAGAATCTACACTCAAAAAAATTCAGGTACAGCGATATGAGCCTGAAGAAGATCCTCAAAAGTATTATCTCAATGAAGAAACGGGTATATGGGCGTGGTTAACAACCGTTGATCACAAAAAGATCGGCATCATGTACCTGGCCTCCATTACGTTATTCTTCTTTGTTGGAGGAATCATGGCCCTGTTGCTTCGCACTGAGCTCTGGACGCCCGCCAAGACCTTTATTGAGGCCAACACCTATAATGAACTTTTCACGCTGCATGGCACCATCATGGTTTTTCTCTTTTTGGTGCCGGCCGTGCCGGCTGCGCTCGGTAACTTTATTCTTCCGCTGCAGCTGGGGGCCAAAGACGTAGCTTTTCCAAAGCTCAACCTCTTTAGCTACTATATATACCTGACCGGGTCTATTGTTGTCATCATTTCAATTCTTACGGGCGGTATTGACACGGGCTGGACCTTCTACACACCTTATTCCGTTACCACGGGCGGGGCGGTCACGATGGCGGTCTTCGGGGTATTTATTATTGGGTTTTCTTCTATTTTAACCGGCGTCAACTTCATTACAACCATCCATAAACTGCGCGCGCCGGGCATCAGCTGGGATAAGCTTTCCCTTTTTGGATGGAGCCTTTATGCCGTAAGCATTATTCAAATTCTGGCTACCCCTGTTTTAGCTATTACTCTGGCGCTGGTTGGAATGGAACGTCTGCTCGGTATCGGTATTTTCGATCCTGCAATGGGTGGTGATCCGGTACTTTTCCAGCACTTCTTTTGGTTTTATAGTCACCCGGCCGTGTACATTATGATTGTCCCCGGCTTTGGCGTTGTCTCGGAAGTTGTTTCCACCTTTAGCAAAAAACACATTTTCGGTTACTGGGCTATCGCCCTTTCGTCGGTGGCCATTTCCTTTATCGGCTTCCTTGTATGGGGCCACCATATGTTTGTATCCGGCCAGGCCGCCATGGCTTCAATGGTTTTCTCCTTTTTATCATTTTTAATCGGTATTCCCACCGGCATTAAAATGTTCAACTGGACGGCGACCATGTATAAGGGCTCGATCGATCTAAAATCACCGTTACTTTATATTTTTGGATTTTTCTTCCTCTTCCTGGTCGGCGGTATCACCGGTATTGTACTGGCTACCATTGCGCTGGATGTTCATCTGCATGACACCTACTACGTTGTAGCGCACTTTCACTTTGTGATGGTGGGCGGCATGGTAATGGCCTTTTTGGCAGGCTTACACTACTGGTGGCCCAAAATTACCGGAAGAATGTTCAACGAAACCTTAGCGAAAATTGCTTGCGGTATTATCTTTCTTGGATTTAATGTTACCTTCCTCCCGCAGTTTGTGATGGGATCGCTGGGTATGCCCCGCCGTTACTTCAATTATATTGAAGAGTTCCAGACCTTCCACCAGGTATCTACCATAGGTTCTTATATATTGGGAATCGGCTTTGTTCTGGTCTTTTACTACCTGGTAAAGTCGCTCTTCTCCGGAAAAAAAGCATCGGCGAACCCCTGGGGCAGTCGCGCATTAGAATGGCAAGTATCCAGCCCTCCGCCACTGCATAACTTCCACCATACCCCTGTTGTTATAAATGGTCCTTATGAGTACCATAAACCAATGGATGAATTTCAGCTTGGGCTGGTAGAAAACGGCCATGACCATAGCAAGACTTCCGGCGGGACCGATGATAACGATGGAGAGGAGCACGAAAAAGCTGAATAGCTGAACTTAATAGAAAAACGGTAAGACATAACTATGGCAAACCATACACCCAGCACACAATCTCAATTTTTTCAACATCATTTTGTTGATGCAGAACAGCAGCTTGATGCTTCAAAAATGGGCATGTGGATATTTTTGGCCACTGAAATTCTAATGTTTGGAGGCCTCTTTGCTGCCTATATTATTTATCGCTTTTGGTATCCCGAGCTCTTTGTTATGGCTTCCAAAGAACTCAATACGCTTTGGGGTACCGTCAATACGGTTGTACTACTCGGCAGTAGCCTTACAGTAGCCATGGCTATTAAATCTGCTCAGCTCAACCAAAAGAAAAATATTGCCATCAATCTGGGTATTACGCTGGCCCTCGCCGCCATCTTTATGGTGATTAAATATTTTGAATGGACCCATAAATTTCATCTGGGTATCTTCCCGGGCAAATTTTATGTATTTGAAGGTATTGATCACCCCAAAGCCAGTGTGTTCTTCAGCCTTTACTATTTAATGACCGGCCTGCACGGCATTCACGTAACCATAGGTATAGGATTGATGATATGGTTGCTGGTAAAAGCTAATAAAGGCCATTTTGGCAGTGAATATTATAATCCGCTTGAAATAACCGGGCTGTATTGGCACCTGGTTGATATTATCTGGATTTTCCTTTTCCCGCTGTTTTATTTAATTGACTGATAACAACAAAAGTATTTTCCTATGACTGGACATCATATTGCTACCGACAAACTACTTTTAGGCGTCTTCGGTGCACTACTTGTTTTAACGGGTCTAACTTATGGCGTACACTATCTACACCTTCCGGATCCCTGGTCTATTATCGTAGCAATGATTATTGCTATCATAAAAGGCTCTTTAGTGGCCCTCTTTTTCATGCATCTTTATTGGGATAAGAAATTCAACGCAATGGTTTTTATAACAGCTTTTATTTTCTTAGCGCTGCTGGTAAGTTTATCGTTGCTTGACACCGTTTTCCAACCAGAAATTCATCCCGGATTTTAATATTCATAAAATTCCCTGATTTGAAGCTGCTCAAAATGCTTGAGCAGCTTTTTTTCCTTAACCTATTTTCATGGCCTCTACCATTCCAAATTTAACCGACACCCACAGGATGTCATCCTCTTGAACGCAACAACCCTCAGGACGTTCTTTAATAAAATATCGGTGAGCTTTTAGTATCCTAAGTATAGATTGAAGTTTATAACTACCACTGTTTAAAATAGATGTATGTAGAAAGTGCTCTCCGTACATCAGCCTACAATAGAGCGGGGCTTTGTGCAAGATGTTACATTCGTTGGTTTATAAAGTATATTTGTCTCACGACCCATTTATCATAATAGATTTAGTTCTTTCTAAATACCAATTATGAATAAATTTTAGTACCTTATCTACTCATAAAATAAGCGATTAAGCATGAGTGCGAGTACAGACACAGCCCTTTCAAAATTATTCAATACCCAAAAAATTGCGGCTTATTATGAGCTGACCAAGCCTGGTATTACCCTCACTATTTTGGCCAGCATGCTTATTGGTTTTATACTTGGATCCGACGGCAGCGTCGATTATTTAATGATGCTGCATGCTGCCCTTGGCACCTGGCTCATCGCCTCGGGTACCGCTGCCCACAATCAATTTATGGAGTGGCGCCATGACAGCAAAATGAAACGGACGCAAAAGCGGCCCGTTCCGTCCAATAAAATCTCTCCCCGCAACAGCAGCATTTTTTCCATTAGCCTGATGCTGGCCGGCCTCATCTATCTTATGGGCATGGTAAATTACGTTGCTGCACTTGTATCACTGCTCACTTCTCTGATTTACCTGGGCGTTTATACTCCGATGAAAAGAATATCCGCAGTGAACGTCTTTATTGGTGCTATTCCAGGCGCTTTACCGCCGGTCGGGGGATGGGCCGCCGCCACCGGCCATCTCGGCAGTACCGCCATGTGGGTTTTATTTGCCATTGTCTTCTTATGGCAGGTTCCGCACGTTTTAGCTATAGCCTGGGTATGCAAAGATGATTATTCCGGTGCAGGCTATCGTATGCTCCCCAAAAATGATCCACACGGACATAAAGCAGTACTGATGGTATTGCCCTGTCTTGTGGCCCTGCTGCCAGTCAGCTATGCATTATTTTATGTAGATATGAACGGCTGGATTTATCTTATTGGAGCTCTTGCCAGTGCTATTGTCTTCTTATATTATGGACTTATCTTTTCAAAAAAACGTGACAAACCCTCTGCGAAAAAGCTTATGTTCGCCTCCTTTATTTACTTGCCTGCGGTCTGGGCCTTTGTCATGCTGGACCTGATACTGCTGTAATAAATAATCCCCGAGACTTAGCCCGGGAAATCATCTGATAGAGGATAAAAGGGTCTTAACTTGCAACGTTATCGGAGGATATCTTGGGCATGAGAAACCCGGTTGGTTGTCACACCGTCCACTCCAAGCTCACGCATCCTTTCCAGCTCTTCTTTGCCATCAACGGTCCACACATAAAGCCCATATCCGGCCTTGTGGCTTGCTTTGACAAGTTCCGGCGTAACGCCCTGGAAATGTACATCAAGGCCGTCTAAGCCATACTCACGTACAGTATCCAGAAGCGCAGTATTAATCGTCTGATATTTGCCCGTTTCAGCATCTCGCCGCACCGAACGCAGCCAATAAACGGGAATATCAGGCATCTGTTTTTTGCTGGCTTTAACCACATCCAGGCTAAAACTGATAATGACCATCTGCTCCTTTTTGCCGCTCTGCTCAATAATATCCTTGACATACGGCACAATGCGCTCTGAATCTTTAATCTCAATAAACAACCGTTTATTAGAGGGAACAGATTCAACTATTTCCTTTAAAAAGGGAATTTTTTCACCTGCAAAATCCTCCCCTTTAAAAGATCCCACATCAACGGTTCGCAGCTCCTGAGCACTGCTTTTGGTGACGGATAAATTTTTATCCCCCGTACGCTTGGTCGTTTTATCATGGATGGCAACTATCTTCTTGTCCGTCGTTAAATAGACATCTATCTCAACGGCGTTGGCCTCCTTTTGCCATGCAGAATGAACGGCGGCCATAGTGTTTTCAGGCTTGGCGTGTGAATCTCCCCGATGGGCAATAATTTCAATTCTTGAGGTCGGTCCGCTGGTTTCGGATGTTTCTTTTTCACCGCCGCACCCCTGGGTCATGAAAAATAGCGTCGGAAAAAAAGCGAGAAGAAACAATCGATTATTTATTTCAGGAAACATACTCATTATTATTTGTTTTAATTTCAAAAATAGTGAAGAACCTATACTTTTGCATTTACCGTGCTAATTATACAGTCTGAAATATATTTGTCTGTCATAAAGTTTTGGAAAGTTATCAAATCATTAAGCCAGTCGCCTTTACGCAAATAGATAGATTACAATTTACGTGTTAACCGATTTTGACTTCGCT
>DATGUX010000245.1:0-2162 GCA_035300985.1 Fodinibius sp. | reverse complement strand
TTGGCTTCGGCCACCAGACTCAGCACATCTTTGGCATCCTGATAGTCTCCGTTGCTGAGTGAAACTTTAGCCAGCCCTACATTGGCAGGGTCGTAACTTCCGTCCATTTCAAGAGCGGCCCGATACTGCTTCTCTGCTGCCGAGGTATTGCCCATCGCAATTTCCGCATTGCCCATGCCGATATAAGCTTCCAGCTGGTATTTTCGGCCGCCTTGTTCCAGTAGCTTATTATAGTAGTTGTATGCCTGCTGATGATTGCTTCGGAGGGCGGCAATACGTCCCAAAGATGCCAGCGAAGCCGAAGCACGCTCCGCATCGGGGAATTCACTTACGATCTTACGATATTCTTCTACGGCTTTATCCGTCTGGTTGGTCTGCTCGTAAGCATTAGCCATATTAAAATGGGCATCGGGCACCAGTTCCTTATCATTGGTGATATCCAAATATTGCTGGAACTCTTCGATGGCAGCCTCGTAATTACCGGATTGCATCATATTATCAGCCTTTCGAAAGCGCAGCCGATCGGCCATGGAGGCATCGGGATTGTTCTCCATAAACTCTTCCAGCATTTCGGCGCTCTGATCTTTTTTTCCGGCGGTAAGCTGGGCATACTGAATGCCATTAGCAGCCTCAATGATATACTCGCTGTCGGGATATTTTTCCATCACCACTTTATAAGCTGCTATAGCCTTTTCATAATCACCGGCATTATAGTAGGTATCTCCGATATTGTACTGCGCCCGGGCCGCCCAGCTGGTACCGGGATATTTACTTATGACCGTCTTAAATTCTTCCACTGCCTGTGAGTAGTTTCCGGTATTCAAATAGATATAGGCGATATTGTATTGGGCCTGCTGACTCAGCCTGCTGTCAGGATAGGTTCGGAGAAACCGCCGAAAGGTGGTAACGGCATCATAGGTCCGGTCGCTTCGGTAGTAGCTGTTGGCAATCTGAAACAGCGCATAGTCGCCGCCAGGGTCGGCCCCAAGCACTTTTTGGTACATATCCATAGCCTGGTCATAGCTTCCAAGTGCATAGTAGGCGTCGCCAATACGCAGGCGGGTATCTGTATCATAAGGATATAAGGCCGTTTCGGGAGCTTCATATTTTTGAAGAAAGGTTTTCAGCGGATCTATGGCTTTTTTAAATTGCCCCATCTTAAAGTAGCTCCACCCCAGCGAGTAGTTGGCCGGTCCCACTAACTCGTGGCTGGGATACTGCTGGATAAATTGTGCAAACTGCGTTGCGGCCGGGCCGTATTTTTCCATATTGTAATAAGAATCGGCGCTCCAGAACAAGGCTTCTCTGCCTATCTTTTTACCGGGTACGTTATCGTATAATGACTGAAAAATCTTTTGGGCCGCCTCATAAGCCTGATTGCTGTACTGCACCCAGGCCTTTTGGAAGCGGGCCTCTCGTTTTACCGCCGGATCCACATCGGTTACCTCTTCGGCAGCCTCAAAGGCTTGAATTGAACGCGTAAATTCCTCATTGGCAAAATAAGCCTCGCCCAACAGCGTGTAGACTTTGCCGCCCCAATCCAGGGAATCTTCCTCTCGCACCAGTGGCAGCAATACCTCTATGGCTTCTGAGGGGTTGCCCATTTCATAGGCTGTCATCGCCCATTCGTAATAGGTTTTTTCCACCCACAGACCTTCCGAAAAACGCTCACCGAAACCACGAAAGGTCTCCATGGCTACCCGGTATTTTGAACCTAACTTCTCGTTAACGGCCTTGTAATAGATCGCCTTTCGGGCCAGCTCGTCCGTTCCTTCCGAAGCTTTTTCAAATTCATCAGCTGCCCAGTGGTAAATTTCCTGCTTATTGTAGAGCCATCCGAACCCGTAATGAGCAGCGCGCTCCTCGGGAGTGCCCTTCGTTCGTTTTATATATCGCAGATAGCCGGCAGAAGCCTCATCAAAATTCTCCAGAAAGTTATAACTCTCGGCAATCAACAGCACTGCTTTGGTTTTCATTTCTTCATCAAGGTAGGGCATCGCATCCTGAAAAGCGCCAATAGCTTCTTTATACCGGCCCTGTTGGTAATACGATTCGCCCAGTGCCATGGCTGTTCGCCGCGTAATGTCGGCATTGGGATAGCGTTTCTTCAGCAATTCAAAGGCGTCGGTGGAAGCACTATAATTCTCTTCACTCAAGAACAG
>DATGUX010000244.1:0-4581 GCA_035300985.1 Fodinibius sp. | reverse complement strand
TAAACTTCTGCACGACGGCCCGACGAATGGTTTCGCGGCACATATATTCGGTGATATAGCCGGGCGTAAAAAAGGAACCGTCTTTATAGCCATTAATCTTTTCAAAAATACGTCCCAGCACCGACGCATTAATTAAGGTTTTCGCCTCTTTCTGGACCTCCGCGGTGCCTTCGGTATTAAAGTTATAGGCATCCAAAAATCGCAGCAGATATTCGAGAGACGAGAGGGATTCGCCCTTCAGCTGCTCCCCGTCTTCGGTGATCTTACTTCGGGCATGGACGGGCATTTCCAAATTGTCTTCCAGCTCGGAAATGCGGATGGCCTGCTGCTCAATTCCCGCCACATCAAAAAGAGAGCTGTTTAGGTAGGGGATATGGCTGTAATGCTTTTGAATACGATCTGACCGTTCGTCTTCCGGTACGGCCAGCACCTGAAAGAAGAGCTTATTAAGTCCGTCGTACTCTACAATCTCGCGGGCACCTAAAAACTTAAAGCGCTCGTCTTCCCGGTGGTATTTGAACAACTGGGCTTCCAGCAGCTTTAAAAATAGAATACGGTTCATCCAGGTAATTAGCAGCTGGATGGCTACATTGAAGAGCTGCTCTTCTTCATCCTCTCCAAATTCGTTGCTGTTGGGCAACCGGGACAAGACGCTCAGGCTTTCAAGCTGCGTAATCGTGTTCTCGATCAGGGATGCGTGCTGGCGGCTCTCTTCATCCAGCCGGGTAATATAATGGGTACCTTTCTCTTTGTACTCTTTGAGCCCCATGATGTAGAGCAACTCGCGATAAAAGCCTTTATTGAGCTCGTTGCTGTCGCTGGCGAAGGCTTGCTTGAGCAGATGCGTAGGCGTAAATAACTTAAAGGCCGGCACCAGCTTTTTCTGCTCGTCGCGGCTAAGCTGATCTTTCTCTAATAGCCTCCGGTACTTGCTAATAGTTATTTCAGAAGCCTTAAGATGGGCATCCAACTCATCCACAAACTTCGAAAGATGGCTATACACGAAGTCCGTTCGGGAACTCACTTTTTCGCCCCGCTTCCACTGCCTGTACCACTCAGTTAGTTTTGTTGACTCATAGAAATGCCGCTCAAAGTCCTGAGCATCGAAAATATACCACTGGTACACATCAGTTATAATAACGTGCTTAATATCTTCATTGCCGTTATCTATGCGTTCGCGCAGATAATAGAGGATGGCTTCGTGAAAAGCCTTACGGTTCACATCATCGGCGGTAATCATCTCGTTGTTGGAGGGCCGCTTGGCTTCTATAATAACCCCAACATTGGATTGACGGGTCTTCCCGTTATGAATGGCTAAATCTTGCCGCTCTTTGGTATTGATATAGTACTCTTCCCCAAAGTTTGTGCTACTCAGGAAGGGTTTGATTAAATTTTTCAGGTGCTCCTCGGATTCCCCTCCTCCAACAGCATCATCAATCTGGTTTAACAATTTCAGTAATCGCTGCCGAAAGCGTTCAAATTCAGCCTCGGTAAGGGACTCCTGAAGAAAGGCGTTATCAATGGCAGCTCGCGGGCTAATAACTTCTATCTGCATCTGTATTTTTAACTAACCAACTTTTTGTTTTGACCTTATTCTAAGCACTGGAGGGGGAAAGAGCAAAAACAATCCAAAATATAACGATTCGTAGCAGATTGGATCTCAATTTTTGCTTCTGAGCGATGCCCGTTTCCCGGATGATCTTACGCCCACCCACCCTTTGCAAACAAAGAGCAACGTATCTTTGACGTGACCTCGTACTAAAATGGGATTTTTTCCGGCTCCCAGGATCCGGGGTATTTTACTTGAGTTAGGGTCTGGCCGGGCAGCATCCGTTTTCCCAAGCCCGTTATCTATGAAGCGGGGGATATCCGTTTTTATTATCGCATCCTTATGGATAATCAGTGGAAGATCTTTTACTTTCAACATTTAGTATTATTAAAATCAATGCCGATATGTTTGAACAACTGTATAAAAGTATTCACGAGCATGTCAGCTTATCTGATGAGGAATGGCAGCAGTGCAAAAACAATTTTCGTCCCAAACGCATGCTAAAGCGGCAGTTTTTACTGCAAGAGGGAGACACCTGCCGCCAGCTGGCCTTTATTGAAAAAGGGAGCTTATTCACTTATGCAGTCGATGCCGGCGGTAACCGGCGTGTTGTCCGTTTTGCCTTTGATGGCTGGTGGGTGGCAGACCTGCAAAGCTATTTTACCGGTTCTCCTGCGATGCTGAATATCGAAGTTCTGGAAGACTGCGAATTGCTTATCCTTGATAAAACAAATCATGAAAACCTTCTTTTGAAGATCCCGGGCTATGAGCGCTATCATCGTATCATCCTTCAAAATGCCTATCTGGCCCTTCATGAACGCATAGAAAATGCCATCGGTCTTACGGCTGATGAAAAGTATGAGCGCCTTATTAAACGGAATCCAGAATTTCTACATCGGGTCCCCCAGCATTTAGTGGCCTCCTATCTTGGTATGAGTCCGGAAACGCTGAGCCGGGTGCGTAGCCGTTTTAACCGTTCGTGATATCTAAAACCGCCCGAAGCTTCCAATATGCCTGACACACAGGCGTCGGGGGAGCAGGAAAATCTTATGATATATATCAATGGAATATAGAATAAGATGGCTATTATGGGGCGACAAAATGCGAAGTGGAGAGTCTTGCCTCCTGCTACAGAGATCGAACTTTCGCTCGGCATCCCTCCTGGCTGGCTGCTGACCCCCGCCTTTGAGGGCATGGCCAAATCGGTTGATAAGCCAAATACAATCCTCTAAAAAAAATTTCTTGATTTATATCAAGTTCATTTCTTAACAAAAATCAATGCGATTTTCCGGTTTCTGCCATACCTTATATATAGCAATCAAAGAAAAACAATAACCAAAGTTGGAAAGCTATGAAAAATCATCATAACGGAATCCATCACATTACGGTTCTTGCCGGCGAGGCACAGCGTAATGCAACATTTTACGTAAAAACGCTGGGCTTGCGTATGGTAAAAAAATCGGTTAATCAGGATGATCCCGGCACTTATCATCTGTTTTACGCTAATGGCGAAGGGACTCCCGGCTCGGATATTACATTCTTTCCCTGGCCGCAGGCCGTACAAAGCAATCCGGGTGTAGGCCAAGCGGTTATGGTATCCTTTGCGGTGCCCTCGCACTCAAAAGACTTTTGGACTCAGCGGCTCAATGATAAAGGGGTCACTTTTGAGGGCCCCTCAGAGCGCTTTGGCCAAGAGAGGATCCGTTTTAAAGATCCTGACGGCCTCCAGCTGGAGCTCGTATTCGATGAAAAGGTCGATGAGCTGCCGGCCTGGGAAAAAAGCACGGTCTCCGACGAGTTTGGTATTCGCGGCTTCTGGGGGACGACCCTCCGGCTGCAGAACCACCAGCCCACATCCGAGGTACTAAAAAGTGTGTTTGGCTTTGAAGAAAGGGCGAAAGAAGCCAGTGTGCGACTCTACACCACCGATGCCCCCATCGGCGGCTCGGTCATTATTGAAGAAGCCGAACCGCAAGCTTCCACAAATGGACGCGGGACTGTCCACCATGTCGCTTTCCGTGCCGAAGATGAGGACGAATTAAAGGCAATGCGGAGAGAGGTCATCGAGATGGGCTTACATCCTACGGAAGTCATTGACCGCCACTGGTTCCATTCGGTTTATTTCCGGTCACCGGGCGGTGTGCTATTTGAAATAGCAACCGACGGCCCCGGATTTGCTGTAGATGAAGATCCTGATAAGCTTGGTGAGAAACTCATTCTCGCACCCTGGCTTGAATCGCGCCGAAAAGAAATTGAAGCCCAGCTTCCTGAAATAAATGTTTAACCCTACCATTAATTTAGAACTGGATCACCTCAATACCGGGGCTTTCAATCTGTATGACGGCCCGCGCAAGCTGGGAACGATGCAGCTGAATATAGATGACGGGAAGCTCATGATATTCCATACGGAGGTAGATCCCGACAGCCGGGGAAAGGGCTATGCCCGGCAGCTATTCGATGCCATGGTGGCATACGCCAGGGAGCACGAATTAAAAGTAGTTCCGCTTTGCCCCTATGTACGCAAACAGTTCAAGAAAAGCCCGGATGAATACAACGACATCCGGAAAAAGTAAGCCTAAACTATAACAACCATCGGTTATGCATAAGGAAACAATCATACAATCGGGCAATACGGGCAATGCCCAAAAAGCTTTAATCATGCTGCATGGAAGGGGCAGCAGTGCACAGAATATCCTGTCGCTGTCTCTGCAATTACAGGTACCGGATTATGCTCTGTATGCGCCTCAGGCTACCAACAATACCTGGTATCCGCATCCGTTTTTAGCCGAACCTTCCCGAAATGAGCCCTGGTTAAGCGCAGCCCTGACCTTGGTGGAGAAGACGGTCCAAAAAATCACTCAACGGGGGATCGACGGGGAAAATATTTACTTTGCCGGATTTTCACAGGGAGCGTGCCTGACCTTGGAATATGTCGCAAGAAATGCCCAAAAATATGGCGGCGTCGCTGCTTTTACCGGCGGACTCATCGGTGATAAGATTTATACTGAACATTATAAAGGCCGCTTTGAAGG
>DATGUX010000243.1:0-2198 GCA_035300985.1 Fodinibius sp. | reverse complement strand
ATTCAGTTGAATAAAGCGCATAAAATAGTGAATTTCTGGCTCTAACTTTAATCCTCAATTTTTAGTATCCTTAAGGGCTTTTTGCATAAAAAATTAGCGAACCCCTTTGCCAGAATTACTTTATGGATCATTCTGTATTAGTGATTGTACCTACATATAATGAGTCGAATAATATTGAACGGCTCATTAAAAAAGTGATGAGCCTGGACGGTATGGACCTGCTTATTATTGATGACGGGTCTCCCGACGGGACGGCTACTATCGTTAAAAAGCTCAAGCAACAGTTTGCACAAAAACTCTTTCTTATTGAACGATCGGGCAAATTGGGATTGGGAACGGCCTATGTGCGCGGCTTTCAACATGCACTGGAGCACGACTACACCTATGTTTGTGAGATGGATGCTGATTTTTCGCACAATCCGGAGGATCTGCCGCGATTAGTTAAAGAGGTAAAGGAAGGCCGGGCCGATGTGGCCGTGGGCTCGCGGTACGCCAACGGCATCAGTATTGTTAACTGGCCGCTTAGCAGGCTTATTCTATCCTATAGCGCTAATCTTTATGCCGGATTTGTTACGGGCCTTCCCATCTTTGATACCACGGCCGGCTTCAAGTGTATCCATCGAAAAGTGCTGGAGGAGATTTCGGTGAACAGGATTCGATCCAACGGTTACGCCTTTCAAATAGAGCTCCATTTTAGAGCCTGGCAGGCCGGCTTTACCCTGAAAGAGGTGGCTATTATTTTCAGAGAGCGCGAGGAAGGAGTCTCCAAAATGTCAAAGTCCATTGTGCGGGAGGCCATCTGGCGGGTGTGGTCACTGAAAATCCAAAGTATCTTCGGCAAATTATAGTTAGCAGTAGGCAGAAAGTAGAAATTAGGCGGAAGGACTTCCTAAACCTGTTTTTTGGAACCGGCGGCCTGTAAAGAAAAGTCCTTAAACTATGCCGAGTTGTTTGTATATTTGGTCATTAATATTGAAAATAGTTTTAAGTAACCACCATGCAGTATTTGGATTTTGAACAACCTATTGCCGATTTAGAGAATAAGATCAAGGAGTTGCGCGAGCTCTCCGTCACGGATGATGATGTGCTTGCTCCTGAGATTAAGCGTCTTGAAGATCGGATTGATGAGCTGCGAAGATCGATTTTCTCGAATTTAACGCGCTGGCAGCGCGTGCAGCTGGCTCGTCATCCCGAAAGACCCTATACGCTGGATTATATCGAGCGTATTACCGATAACTTTATTGAAATACATGGTGATCGTTACGAAAGTGACGATAAAGCGATTGTGGGAGGTTTTGCCACCATTGACGGCCGGTCGGTGGTTATTATGGGCCACCAAAAGGGACGCGACACCGAAAGTCGGCAATATCGCAGATTTGGTATGGCTAACCCCGAAGGCTATCGAAAAGCCTATCGGTTGATGAAGCTGGGCGAAAAGTTTGACATCCCGGTTATTACACTTCTTGATACACCGGGTGCTTATCCGGGGCTGGAGGCGGAAGAACGCGGGCAGGCTGAAGCCATTGCCAAGAACCTGAAAATGATGGCCACGCTTAAAGTTCCGATCATTTCTGTAGTTATAGGCGAAGGAGCCAGCGGTGGTGCAATCGGTATAGGAATGGGCAATGAGGTATATATGATGGCCAATACCTGGTATTCGGTTATCTCACCGGAATCATGTTCCTCCATTCTTTGGAAAACATGGGATTATAAAGAGCAGGCTGCTTCCGTCCTGAAGCTGACGGCCGAGGATCTCAAAGAACTTGAGGTAATCGACGGGATTATCAAAGAGCCCCTGGCCGGGGCTCATCGCGACTATGGTGCTGCAGCCCAAGCGGTAAAAAGCCAGTTGTTGGATTCGCTCGGCCGCCTTTCTAAGCTGAGCGAAGAAGAACTGATCGCCGGCCGTATTGATAAGTATTCTCAAATGGGAGCCTGGAAGACGGTTCCTCAAGCAACTCAATAGGACTGAACGTGTTTCCGGATAAAGAACCTATTTATCGATATAATCATCAGTTGCGCAGCCGTTACAGCGAAACGGATAAAATGGGCTATGTCTATTATGGACGTTATCTGGAATATTTCGAAGAAGCGCGGACCGAAATGATCCGATCGCTTGGATTTCCCTATGCCCGACTGGAAAGAAACGGCATTATGCTGCCGGTTGTACACACCGAAGTAGCGTATAAAGCACCGAT
>DATGUX010000242.1:0-2697 GCA_035300985.1 Fodinibius sp. | reverse complement strand
CCGTTTGGCCGTGGGACGATTTTCCAGAAAAAACTGCAGCGCGGGTGAAACCTGCCGCAGGTTGCGGCCCTCATCGAGTAATACACGAACCCGGCGGAAGATCTGATGCAGCAGTTTATCGGCACTCAGGACGGTTTTATGCAAATAAACCTGCATATACATCAGCCGGCGCGCCAAAATATAGTTTTCAATAGCGTAAATGCCTTTCTTCTCAATGACAATATTGCCCTTATGCACTCGCATCGTTTTGAGGATGCGTTCAATGCCTACCGACCCCTCATAGACCGAGGTAAAGACGCTGTCACGCTTCAGATAGTCCAGCCGATCGATATCAAGCTGGGAAGAGATAAGCTGATTCAGAAAGGGCTTTTTGGGATACTGATTGGTAAATATCTTGATGGCCATATCGAGGGCTCCATCCATCTCTTTGTTGAGCTTGCGCATGATGGCCAGCGTCATCATTTCGTGATGGAAGTCGTCGATAAAGTTAAACTCCAGGGTGTGAGAAAGCGGCCCGTGACCGATGTCGTGCAGCAGCACAGCGATGAGGGTGCCCTCATATTCGGCCGGACTGATGGTGGTGTCCTTTTCGCGCAGATTGTTCAGGGTGCGCTGGGCCAGCTCCATGGCTCCCAAGGCATGGGAGAAGCGAGAATGTTCTGCCGCGGGGAAAACCAGATAGCCCAGTCCCATTTGCTTGATGCGCCGCAGCCGCTGCACGTAGGGATGATCAATGAGTTCCAGAATGGTTCCCTTGGGAACGGTGATAAACCCGTGGATGGGATCGTTGAATATCTTGTACTGTGTGCTTTTATCCATATATGTGGAGGTGGAAAGTCTTAGCGAGTGGCTGGAATTATGATTCGAAAAGTGATTCGGGAAGCATAAAATCTTCCTGTTTGTCGATTTCTGGCAGCGGTGCGGGCCGTTGTTTCTTCAGATTAAACCAAACGCCGTGCGCCTCGGCTACAGAAACCAGCGTCTTGCTTTCTTCCAGATAGATGGCCTGGAAGCTGGAAATACTGGTGTTACCCCGGGATTTGATGCCCGAACCGATTAACAGCTTACCCGGAAACTCGGCCGGACGAACAAAATCGATCGCAATATTGGCCAGTACAAAGCTAAAACCGCTCTGCAGCTGATCGGCGAAGGAGGGCATGCGCTGGATAAACTTTATCCTGGCCTCTTCGTAATAAGTACTGAAAATAGCATTATTTACATGATTAAGCGGATCTAAATCCCTGAAACGGATGGGAATGGTGACCCAGTATGGAAAGAGATCTTGATTATAGTCGGGATGTATCATAGGCGTCAATAGTTCAAAAATGTTGTTATAAGTTACTACGGATATCAGGGTACCGGCTTATGCAGTGCCCTTCGGCTTTATATAAAGATTATTTACCGCCCAGAATTCCCATCAGTCCGCGTGTAAGTTCCCGGGCAATGGTCCGGCTAACCTGACGGCCGGCAGTTGTGTCCATCGCATCTTTGAGCGTGCCTATCCAGGAAAAACCTGCGCCGCCGGTTTCCTGCTTGGCTTTTCGGTTGGCCGTTTTGAGCTCTTGCTGCTTATCCGTCGATTGAGCCCGGCCCATTTTGCGTTCGAGCAGCTCGGCCGCACTCTCCTTGTCGATTGTTTTGTTATATTTGGGGATTAGAGCTGAATGGTTGATGATCTCCGTAATTTCCTGTTGGGTCAGGATATCCATCCGCGACTCGGGGGCGCGCAGCAGGGTACGCACCAGCGGAGTAGGGCGTCCGTCTTCGTTAAGGGCCGTAATAAGTGCCTCTCCGGTACCAAGCGCGGTGATCTCCTTTTCAATATTATAATAGTCGGTAAGCGGATAGTTCTGTGCGGCCATTCGGATTTCTTTTCGGTCTTTGGCCGTAAAAGCGCGCAGGGCGTGCTGAACCTTGAGCCCCAGCTGAGAAAGAACTTCCTCGGGGATGTCGGTGGGGTTTTGCGTAACAAAGAAAATGCCGATGCCTTTAGAGCGAATCAGCTTAATGGTGGCCTGAATCTGATCCATCAGTACGTCGGAAGCCTCATCAAAAATAAGGTGAGCTTCATCTATAAACAGCACAAACTTGGGTTTGGGGAGATCACCCTCTTCCGGCATCTTGGCGTATATTTCAGCCAGTAATTGGAGCATAAAGGTGGAAAAGAGCTTGGGTTTGGAACGGATGTCGGTGACCCGGAGAATGTTGATGATTCCGTTGCCATCCCGGTCTTTGCGCAGCAGGTCACTGACCTCAAAAGAGGGTTCGCCAAAAAATGATTCGGCTCCCTGCTGTTCAAGTTCCACCAGACGCCGGACGATAGCCCCCACTGATGCGGTAGAAATCCGCCCGTATTCCCTTTCTATCTTCTCTTTGCCCTTACCCGACAAATATTGCAAAACCTTACGCAGATCGTCAAGATCCACCAGCGGCATGCGATGATCGTCGCAATATTTAAATACTACGGCAAGTATTCCGCGTTGCAGATCGTTAAGGCCCAGAATTTTAGATAGAAGAATAGGACCAAATTCCGTTACGGTAGCTCGCAGCCTGGTACCGGGTTCATCAGAGATCGACAGGAACTCAACGGGGCTGCCGGAAGGGCTGAATTCCAGACCAATTTTTTGTTGACGCTCATCGATTTTTGGGTGTCCGGGGGATGGCCGGGCAATGCCGGAAAGATCTCCCTTGACATCC
>DATGUX010000241.1:0-3007 GCA_035300985.1 Fodinibius sp. | reverse complement strand
CTTGAGCCTGGAATAAAACTTCTCCCAAAAACAATAATCAACTTATTAATGAATGGGGTGACATCAAGTTGTCAGTTTTATTTAATATATTGACCACTGAAAAATAAACACCAAACAGAAACCATTTTATGTCTGACAATAAAGATCGCGAAAAAGCATTAGATATGGCCATTGGCCAAATTGAAAAACAGCACGGCAAGGGAACCATTATGCGGCTTGGTGATGAAGCCGTCAAAAATGTAGCAACCATCTCAACCGGCTCGCTTATGATTGATCATGCCTTGGGTGTGGGTGGCGTGCCCCGCGGCCGCATCACGGAAATTTACGGCCCTGAAGGCAGCGGTAAAACAACACTGGCTATGCATATTGTAGCCGAAGCGCAACAGGCCGGCGGATATGCTGCTTTTGTTGATGCCGAGCACGCTTTTGATCCGCGCTATGCCAAAAACCTGGGAATCAACACCGATGAGCTGCTGGTCTCGCAACCCGACAGCGGCGAGCAGGCCCTGGAAATTACCGAAACACTTATTCGATCGGCCGCTCTTGATGCTATAGTAATTGATTCGGTGGCAGCCCTGGTTCCCCGCGCCGAACTGGAAGGGGAAATGGGCGACTCTCATATGGGGCTGCAGGCTCGGCTGATGTCCCAGGCAATGCGTAAAATAACGGGCGTCATCAGCAAAACGCGCACATCCGTTATCTTTATTAACCAGATCCGTGAAAAGATCGGCGTAATGTTTGGAAATCCGGAGACTACTTCCGGCGGACGTGCCCTCAAGTTTTACTCCTCCGTGCGGATGGATATCCGTCGCATCGGCTCGCTCAAGCAAAGCGGGGATATCGTCGGTAACCGCACCAAAGTGAAAATTGTCAAAAATAAGGTGGCGCCTCCTTTCAAGGTGGTGGAATTTAATATTATGTATGGCAAAGGCATCTCACGGATGGCCGAAATCCTGGATATGGCTGTAGAATATGATATCATTGAGAAGCGCGGCAGCTGGTACCGATATGGTGGTGAACCAATTGGACAGGGAACCGATAATGCTATCGAATTTCTCGAATCAGATCCTGAACTGACCGATAAGATCGAGCAGATGGTTCGCAATGAGATGAATCCGGATCTTGAAGAGCAGGAAACCGAGGACTCGGAGAATGACGCTGAAGATAATAGCGATGAGTGATAATGGATGAAGAGGCCGAACACAATCTTCCGGGATTGATCTCCTCTATCGCCGTTCAGAAGCGTAATAAAAAGCGCTACTCTATCTTTGTTGACGAACAGTTTCTAATGGGCGTCAGCGAAGATACCCTCATTACCTTCGATTTAAGCATGGGCAAGAATATAACGCCCGCGCTTTTTCGTAAATTACAAAGAGAAGAGGGGCGGTTTGCCATAAAAAAATACCTACTCAAACTCTTGGCCCGCCGGGCACACGCCCGCAAAGAGCTGATGAACAAAGCCATACGAAAAGATTATCCCCGGGAGATTATCGATAGCCTGCTGGATGAACTTGAGCGGAAAGGCTATATCAACGACGTCGATTTTGCCCGTTCCTTTGCGCGCGATAAATATAAGATGAACCGCTGGGGACCGGTCAAAATAAAGGCACATCTCCTTAAAAAAGGCGTTGGCCATACCGAAGCTGAAAGATCTATTCAGGCTGCATTTAAAGATGAGGATTTAGAGGAAACTTTCATACATTTAATTTCCAAACGAAAGCGACGCTACCAACGGGAGGAAAACCTTTTAAAGCGCAAGAAAAAAGTTATCAGCTACCTGGCACAAAAAGGATATTATGCCTCTGATATTTACGACTCCATTGACAGGCTTATGATGCTCATTGAAAAATGAAAAACCTAACCCTCGAACGAATTATAAATATAGTACTGGCATTGGCCAGTATATCCCTGCTGATCTACTTACTCTTCTATTTCAGCACGCTCGTATTCTATGCCATTGTTGCCATTATCATATCGTACCTGCTGGATCCGCTTGTCAGCCGGATCCAGGCCGCGGGCATCAACCGAACGCTGGGAATTGCCCTTACTTTAAGTGCACTGATCATGGTACTCGTCTGGATATCCACCAATGTTCTTCCTGTTGTTGTTAGCGAGATGGTAGAATTAGCCAGCCAGTTAAACATCCAAAATATCCAGAGTATTACCCAGCAGATAGAGCAGCGTCTGGTTGAGAAGTTCACCTTTCTTCCCGAGCACTTTTTGAGCACAAATATTACCCAAACGTTGCAAAATTTCTTTAACCTGGGTCAGCTCCAAAGTGCCTTAAGTGATCTGATAGGGCTATTTACAAACATTTTCTGGGCCGCGCTTGTTATTCCTTTTGCAACATTTTTCTTCCTTAAAGATGGCAGCAAAATCCGCCGCGATATCTTAAGGCTGGTTCCCAATAAGTATTTTGAGACCACGCTGAGCCTTATTGATAAAGTGGAAACGCGTCTGGGCATTTATTTTAGAAGCGTAATGCTGCAAAGTCTGATTGTAGCTCTTGCTTCGTGGCTGGGCCTTACCATCGTAGGCCTCAACAATGCGCTATCCGTTGGCATTGCCATCGGGCTGGCCAACACCATCCCCTACTTTGGCCCTATCATCGGCTACATTTTATCGATTGTGGTCTCAATCATTGAAGTGGGTGATTTTTCTCTGATTCTGCCCTGCATCATTGCCATTGCATTTGTGCAGCTGTTGGATAATATGGTCTTGCAACCTCTTATTTTCTCCCGGTCCGCCGATATGCATCCGGTGGCTATTCTCTTTATTATCATGGTAGGTGCACAGCTTGGCGGCATCCTGGGCATGCTCTTTGCTATTCCCGTGGCTACGGTCATTAAAATAACGGTGAATCAGATTCGCTGGAGCATCAACAACTATCATATCTTCCGTTCAGCAGATTCCCAGGATTCTTTATAAACTGCTTATTTTTTACCCTATTTTATTTATCTTTGCTTGCAAATGCATTAGCAACCTTACGCCTTTTTCCATTGATTAA
>DATGUX010000240.1:0-2177 GCA_035300985.1 Fodinibius sp. | reverse complement strand
TTTGCGATACAGAAAGGCCAGCTTGCCGATGGAGGTGGTTTTCCCTACCCCATTGACGCCTACCACCATGACAATATGGGGCTTTTGCGGGAAGTCAGCATCGAAGGCTGCCGGCTGTTCGGGGGCATGGTCTTTGAGCAGTGCAATGATCTCCTCGCGCAGAATATTTTGCAGCTCGCTGCTGTTCAGGTATTTATCACGAGCAACGCGCGCTTCAATACGGTCGATGATCTCGATCGTCGTTTTAACGCCGACATCCGAGGTGATCAGGATCTCCTCCAAATCATCAAGCACAGCAGCGTCAACCGTGTCTTTGCCGGCAATAGCTTTGCCAATTTTGGACATAATGCCGGATCGGCTTTTCTCAACGCCCTTTTCAACCTTTTCTTTTTTCTTAAGACCTATCTTTTCTAAAAAACCCATATTGTCAGTTGTAATTCAAAAACGGCTCCACAAATCCGAGACTGAAAAGGATTAGCGGCAGAGCGTTTTAGTGATAAAATTATCAGTTAAAGTCGGCTCCTTTGCGTATCTCATTAAAACGATGAAGATAATCAAAGAAGGAGAAAAACATAAGGGCCAGCGAAGCTCCCATAAAAAAGAGATGTGCTGCTCTTAGTTCTGGGGTAAAAAACGCAAAAATCCAGTAGAGCCCCAACATATTGACACTTACTTTTCCCGACATGGTTGCCATGGCCACCTTGCCACGCAGCCTGCGTATATACAGTGATCCGCACATGATGATCAAATCACGAGCAATTTCCACTATAAAAAACCATAGCGGAATGAATCCTATATATACGGCATACAAAAAGAGTAAGAATGCGGCGAATTTATCAGCCACCGGATCCAGTACCTTGCCCCATTCCGATATATTATTGGTTATGCGGGCAACTAAGCCATCCAGATAATCTGAGATAATACCATAGAATACCAGGAGGCCGATTGTCCACGTTACTTGCTGTCCATTGGTAAAATGCAGATAAACGATTGGAAGGACCACCAATATCCGGGAAAAAGAGATGGCGTTAGACCACGTAAACAGCACCTGTTTAACTTCTACGATTTTGGGGTCAGCGTTTTGCAATTTAGCCAATAGAAACGAAATTCTTTCTTATACTTCTGTGTTGATGCCAAAGATACAAAAAAAATGCTATGCATGATTCGGATAAGCTTATTGAGTACAAGCAATCTTCCCGGGAGGTGTTTCGCGGCCGCCTGCTTCACGTCTATCTTGATGAGGTAGGTCTGCCCGACGGAACGAAATCTACTCGCGAGTGGATAAAACATCCCGGTGCATCGGCGGTGCTTCCAGTTTTTGAAAATGGGGACGTGATGCTGGTCCGCCAGTTTCGCTATCCTGTGAGCCAGATCTTCTATGAGGTACCGGCCGGGAAAATCGATGCCCATGAAGCACCCGCCACAACGGCGAGACGTGAGCTGAAGGAAGAGGCCGGACTTCTTTGCCATCACTCACAGTATTTGGGACATTTTTATCCCGGTATTGGCTATTCGGATGAGCTTATCCACTTATATGTGGCCTGGGATATTAAATCTTTCAGCCAAAATGTTGATGCCGATGAATTTTTGCTGAAGGAACGCCTCCCCTTGCCTGAGGCCGTGGGTATGGTACATTCCGGCGAGATATCCGACGGCAAAACGATCATCACATTATTACGCGCCTGGCACTGGTGGCAGAAAGATGGAGCTTTTGAGCTTTAGAAGAAGCAGCAAGAGATGGAATTTTAAAATGGAAGATAGTTTTCTGTCACACCCTCCGCCATTGGTTATGAAATAATTTTCTCCTCCACGGCCAGATCATACAGCGAAGCATGGAGGTCTGCGTCAGTAATAGCCTCGCGCGTAATCAGTTCCTCCACCTCATCCCCGCGCAATAGCAGGATGCAGCCCATCTTATTGAGCACCTCATCAAACTTACGGGGATCAGCCTTTGAAAGTTTGTCCAGATCGATGCCGTCGGGGTTCTTGCTGATATTGACCAGGCAGTAGAAGTGGTCATCCTCTTCGTCGCCGAATCCAAAAATTTCGAGCTTAGTATCGTCTTTTGCTAACATGATATTTTAACTTATCGCTTCATTATTTGCATCGTTAGCGGTATTGTTCTAAAAAGTCGCGCGCCTTGATAAGTTTAACAACTTCGTCACTGTTTTGGTCTA
>DATGUX010000239.1:0-9789 GCA_035300985.1 Fodinibius sp. | reverse complement strand
CATCTGCTGCATATCATCTGCTATCTCAATGGGATCGGCCGTGGTAAGCGAACTTGGCAAAATATCGTTGCCAATGCGCTTGGCTACGGTGCCGAGCAGGGCCGTTTTTGCCCCTAATTGTTGCAGTGCCTGGTAGCTGAGGGTTGCTACCGTCGTCTTTCCGTTAGTGCCGGTTATGCCAATCACCTTCATCTTATTTGCAGGGTGACCAGCAAAAGCCTGAGCCAGCGGGCCAATAAGCCGGCGCGTATTGGTGACCTGCAGGAGTTGCGCCTCTTTTGTTTCGGCGAATGGCTCTTCACTAATCACGATGGAGGCTCCTTGCTCTATGGCATCCGGAATAAACCGATGTCCGTCAGCCTGGTAGCCACGAATGGCAATAAATACATCTCCCCGATTCAGTTTACGAGAGTCCTGGCAAAGAGCCCCAATGCTGCCGGGTTCTGCTCCGGAGACATCTATCGGATCACAAAGTGATATGAGTTGTTGATAGGTCAATCTATAGTATTCGTTATTTGTTTACTAAGGTGGTGAGTGTTTTTGCTTTTCCGCGAATGGTGATGGTTCGGCCTTTTTTCATTTCGTCTCCGGCCCGGGGGAATTGGGAATAGACCGTTCCTGACCCAATCATTTTCGTTTCAAATCCACGAGTGGAGATCAGCTGAGTGGCTTTTCGCATGCTCATCCCGTCTACATCAGGAATAATAGAATAATTGCCGGGCAGATCAGTAGTATCTATAGCCTGGCTGGTAAGTGTAAGGCTAATATTTTGAGTGGCTGAAAGGGAATCCCCGCCGGCAGGAGTTTGAGTGGCAATCCATTTGCCCGAGCCTTCAACGCTATAAGGGATATCCTGCTTTTGGAGGAGGGCCACGGCCTCGTCAGTCATCAGGCCCTCCAGCTGCGGGGCATAAACCCAGTTGCCGCCATCGGCCCCTCGTTCTATGATATTCTTCTCAATTTCATCATCCAGTCCGGCTATACGTTTGGCGGTTTTTTGGAATATGGGAGCTGCCGTCCAACCTCCATAAAAAGGATAGGTTTCGGGATCATCCAAAATTACCAGCGTTACATACTTTGGATTATCGACGGGGAAGAAGCCTACAAAGGAGGATCGGTATTCACTGGCATAGCGACCATTGATCAGCTTTTGGGCCGTTCCTGTTTTACCCGCAATCGGTAAGCCCGCTACTTGTGCTTTTGAGGCCGTTCCCGAATCGGAGACCGCCTGTCTAAAGGCGGGATAAAGTTTATTAATCGTCTCCTCCTCGGCAATTTGGCGTACAACTACATTTTCTTGTTCCCAAACAGGGCGTCCCTGGCTGTCGACTACTTTTTTAACGAGATAGGGGCGCATCATTTCGCCTCCATTGGCAAAAGCAGCATAGGCTTGAGCCAGCTGAATGGGCGTGACCTGAACTTCGTAGCCGATTGACATCCAGGGAAGGGTTACTTTGCTCCATTCGTACGGTTTTTGCAAGCGCCCCGTTTCTTCGTTGGGAAGGTCGAGATTGGTGGGCGTTCCAAAACCTAAATTTCGTGCATATTGATAAAAGGTATCCCGGGACAGCCGCATAGCAATTTTGGAGATCGCCACATTCGATGACTGAGCGATCACTTCCGGAAAAGTGAGCGTGCCCAAGGGATCGTGGTCGCGCATCCACTGGCCGTGAATTTTTAGTTTGCCACTTTCAGGAGTTTCAATTTTCTCATTGTAGTCAACCTTGTCTTGCTCCAGGGCAGCGATGGCAGCTACCAGCTTAAAGGTGGAGCCGGGCTCAATCATATCAGCAACGGCAACATTCCTTCGATTGCTTGCGTTCAGGGTTGCTGAATTGTTTGGATTGTAGGTTGGATAGTTGGCCATTGCCTTGACGGCCCCGGTATTGGGATCCAGTACGATGGCGGTGCCATAGCTTGATTTTGTGCGGGCAACGCCGGCTTTAAGTTCTTCTTCTACGATGGCCTGGATATGAGAGTCGATCGTAGTATAAAGTGAATGCCCTTGCCTGGGCTGCTTGCGGGGAGCACCTACATAGGCATAGATACTGCCATCACGTTCCCGGCGCACCTGCTGGACACCATCTTCGCCATTGAGTTGTTGATTATATTGATTTTCAAGCCCCGTCATGCCGGTCATTTTGTGATTTACAAAGCCGAGAACATGGGCGGCCAGCGATCCGAAGTTGTAGCGACGTTCGTAATCTTCCTCCAGGATGACACCGCGAATATCCAACTGATGCAAGGCTTCATACGCTTGTGCTTCTACATCCTTACCTAATACCACATACCGCGACCGGTTGGAGGCCCGGTCAATTTTGCGCAGATAATAACCGGCCGATCTTGAACTGTATTTGCCCAGCGTATCGGTCACTTGCCTGATCTGTTCTCTTGTAATGCCCGGCACTTTGGGGTCGATAGCTATTTTATAGGCAATAGAATTGGTGGCAAGCAAACTGCCATCATCGTCATAAATATTCCCGCGCTGTGCTGGAATAGAGATATAGTCGATGGCTTGTTCACTCCAAAGCTCCCGAAGTTCGGCTCCTTTGATAAAGTTGACCCGAAAAAGTTGCATACCAATAGCAAAGGGTACTAAAAGTACCAGACCAAAAACCACAAACATGCGGTTCAATATGCTGGAATGCTCATCGCTCATCTATTCTTCCACCTTTATTACTTTTTCAGCCGGGCCTCCGTTAATGAAGCCCCGGTCTTTAGCTTTATCATAGATTTCGGCCGGACCGATCATACGATCGTAAGTTAGCCGGTAGTTATTATTCAATCGTTTAGCCTGGTTGTACTGGCGCTCCATCTGCTGCACTTCACGCAAAAGTTCTTGAGTCGTAAATACGTGCTTTACATAGAGCATACCCAGCAAGCCCAACACAAAGGCACCCAGAATGATCTTCCAGGGCTTTACTTTGGGAAGGGAGATACGGCTTTTTTTATCCTTAACCCGCTTTCCGTGTGAGCCGGATTTATTCTTGGATGCTCCCTTATTGGTCCGGCGCTTTTTGCGCTTATTCGGTTGGGTCTGCTCTTTTTTCATGGGAGATTTTACCAGCATAAGTTATACCTCCGGAACATTTATTTTTTGAGCTACCCGCATTTTAGCGCTTCGGGCAGCCGGATTTTGGTTCACCTCATCTTCAGAAGGACGTATGATACCTCCGGAAATTTCCTCAATAGGATTTTGCGGATTTCCGTAAAAATCCTTTTCAATTTTGCCCTCATGGTTCCCCGCCTTAAAAAAGCGCTTTACGATGCGGTCTTCGAGTGAATGGTAACTGATGGCAACAATACGTCCATTTGGTTTAAGCACATCGAGTGATTGCTCCAATACTTTGCGAAGCATATCCAGTTCGCGGTTTACTTCAATGCGAATGCCCTGGAATACGCGTGCTACGCTTTTTATCTGGTACTGTCCCTTCACAACTCTTTCTACGGCTTCACGTAATTCGGTTGTGGTTTCAATGGGTCGCTGATTGATAATTTCGCGAGCTATCTGGCGGCTCATGCGCTCCTCGCCGTAATGGTAGATCACATCGCGGAGGTCTTCGTAGGAGTATTCATTAACAACTTGATAGGCGGTGATGCCCTGCAGGTTGCCCATACGCATATCGAGCGGGCCCTCCTTTTGGAAGGTAAAGCCGCGATCAGCAGCACTGATTTGATGGGTAGAAACCCCGAGATCCAGAAGGATTCCGGATACCTTACCGTGTAATTCTGGGGAAAGAAGGCGGGTAAGGTATCCGAAATTGCCTTTTATGGAAGAAAAACGGGAGTCGTTTCCAATGTGGGAGTGTGCCGCTTGCAGGGCTTCATCATCCTGGTCGATGCCGATCAGCCGTGCGTTAGTATCGAGATGAGAAAGCAATGCCCGGCTGTGGCCGCCACCGCCAAGCGTAGCATCAATATAGATACCGCCGGCATCCGTAATAAGATAATCTACGGACTCTTCCAGCAGTACCGGATGATGATTGTGATATGTTTCATTGCTGCTCATTATTTTCATTGTCGCCCATTACGCGCTCAAAAAGTTCCTGATATGATTCGAAGTCCAGGCCGGAGTCGATCTCTTCCAGCTTTTTAGGAGACCATACTTCAATGCGTTCACCGCTGCCAATAAAAATGGCTTTGCCGTCTATGCCGGCCCAGTCTGTAAGTTGTGAAGGAAGGGGAATGCGGTTCTGATTATCCAGGTTAAGGTCTTCGGCAAAACGCAAAAAATTACGCTTAACTGTGCGACCTTCTTTCGTAAAGCTGTTAATCTGGGAGAGCTGATCTTCTACTTTCTGCCATTCATCCTCTGGGTAGAGATACAAACAGGGTTCGAGACCTCTTAATATAGTAAAGCGCTCTTGTGCTTGGGGATTGAGGGCTTTACGCAGTTTAGCCGGGAAGCTAACGCGCCCTTTATTATCAACACTATGTTTATATTGGCCCTTAAAACTAGGCATATAATGGTCCCCAGAATTACAGCAAATGTTATCGAATTCGACGAGTGGATATGAACTCCCACATTCCCCCACTTCACTCCACAATGTACCCCAAAAGGATGGAATTTGTCAAGAATTTATTCCACAAAATAGTAATAGCCATTTTTCTGTGAATTATGCCGTATTTCCATATAGATATGGAAGGGCCTACGTGGCATGGAAACACCGTTTTGGGTGGTAGAAAGCGGAGGGATAGATTAAGATTTATCTAAGGTGGGCAAAGTGGTAGAGGGTGGTAGAAAAGGACAAAGAAAAAGGCCGATCTTCCGATCGGCCTAAATTATGGAGCCGTAAAAGTCATGTAGATCTTAAGGTACCATTTCAGGTATTGTAAAGTTGTTCTCTCTCTTGTGTTGGTTGAACTCCCTCTTAGGACTCTGGTTTTTGCTTCAATTGATAATGCAAAATTAGAGATAGAAAATCATCTTTTGGCCGATTATTTAATAATAGTTATAAAATTTTAAGTAAAAGCATATCAGGACAGGGAATTCCCTATTTGAAGGATATCTCCGAGCACGCCCGCTGCAGTCACATTTTTGCCGGCTCCGGGTCCCTGAATGACCAACGGGGTTTGGTTGTAATATCCGGAATAGATCTGGATCAGATTATCGGTGCCGGTTAGTCGGCCCAGGGGAGAGCTTTTGGATACCAACTCAATGCCAATATTTATTTTACCATCCTTAAAACGTCCCGTGTAGCAAAGTACTTCATCTTTTCGCTGGGCACTGCGGACTTTTTCTTTCCAGTAGTCATCAACTCGGGACAGGTTTGCCAAAAAGTCTTCTCTGTTAACATCTTGCAGATCTTCCGGAATCAACGATTCTACCGTCAGCTCATTGCGTTCTATCTGATGGCCCAATGTGCGGGCCAGGGTCAAAAATTTGCGTGCCACATCTTCGCCGGAAAGATCGTCTCGTGGATCGGGCTCGGCATATCCCAGGTCACGGGCTTCAACTATTGCCCGGCTAAACGGAATGCCTTGGTTAAGCTGATTAAATAGATAGGTCATAGTCCCCGAAACGACACCTGATATTTCGGTTATTTTATCACCGCTTTGTTGCAGGTTTTCGATCGTAGATATAACGGGGAGGCCGGCACCGACGGTGGGTTCATATTTAAAGACCGCATTATTTTCATGAGCTGTTGCCTGCAGGCGATCAAAGAATGATTGTTCGAAGGTATTAGCCAATTTGCTGGGAGTAGCTATATGGATACCCTTTTCAAGCAGTTTGGGATACAGGCGTGCCACTTCTCGGCTTCCGGTTATATCCGCAAAGATAACATTGTGTCGATAGTCAGCTGTGAGACGTTCAATAAGAACCGGCCAGTTCGTTTCCTCTGAATCTGTGGAATTAATCTTTTTATCAAATGGAAGTCCGTTATCATCCCAACAGGCCCGGCGGCTGTTACAAATTCCAAGGAGCCGGAAGTTTATATGATCGGATTCGATCTTTTTCAGCTGATTCAGCAGCGTTTGTCCCACCGCACCCGTTCCGGCAACAAAAAGGTCGATGGTGGTTTTTTTATGGGGCAGATAGTCGTTAAGCAGCCGGGCGGCCTGTCGGGCTTCTTTCCGGTTAAAGAGCAGCGAGATAAAACGCTCTTTTCTATTTCGTTTGATGCTAAACGGACGCAGGTTTTTTGCGGCCAGGAGGTTCCATATTTTTTCTGTAATCTGCTCATCTTCCTTAAAGCGATTACTGAATTTCTTCACTTTAAAAAGTTCTCGTTCCGGATTCAGGTGCAGTCCGTGTATATCGGCCCAGTTTGAAAGCGCATCCTGAATGGAATCATAAAGTGGCTGGCGGATTAGAAAGCGTGCCGGCTCATATGAAGAAGCGCGATGGAAGGAGAATGCCTCCGGGTCGGGATCATTTTCAAGCTTGTTTTCAAGCAGGGTTAAAAAATCCATTGTGAGCCGGTCCTCGATCTCCAGCTGCACAAAAGGGCCCGTGATGGTGATGGTTTTAAAGGTACCGTTGGAGCGGTATTCCTTATCAATGAATGTACCGGGATGGGAAGGATTATAGCTGTTTTTCACGCGTAAAGATGTTTTCTTTTCTGTTATTGGCCGAATGGTTTTGGGGTGAATAACGCTGGCGCCGTGGGCCGAAAGCTCATTGATATCGGCAAAGCTAAGCTCTTCGATAGGTTCTGCGGTAGTTACCCAGCGCGGATCAGCTGAGAGCACGCCGTTAACATCGGTCCATATTTCGAGATGGTCAGCATCGAGGGCGTCGGCCAGTAAACCCGCGGTATAATCCGATCCTGAGCGTCCGAGGGTAGTGATTCGATTGTGGGAATCGGAGCCTATAAATCCGGTAACAACCGGTACTGATTTTGACTGACGGAGAAATTGACCAACCAGCTTTTTTGTGGCATCTACCTGAACGTTCGCTTGTCCAAAGGTGGAGTCTGTTTTGATGAACTGATTAGCGGAAAAAGCCTCGGCGGAAGTACCCTGATGAGATAGAGCCGCTGCAAAAATAAGAGCAGAAGCCCGCTCGCCCACCGAAAGGATACGATCTTTGCGGGCCCGCTGCTCACGAGAGGCTTGAGGATATGCGTGTACCGTTTGCCTGAGTTCTCCAAAAAGTTCATTGAGCTCGGTGCGGCGTTTGTCTTTTCCGGAGACCAGCCGGTCGAAAAGAGTTAAATGCTGCTGTTCGAGTTCTGCAATGGTGCGGTCTTTTTCTGGCTTCTCGGCGGATCCGTCGGCCAGCGCCAATAAGGTATCCGTGACCTTACCAACGGCTGATACAACCACAAAGGGACGGGCCGAGTGAGATCGGTCAATGACAATTTGAGCTGACTGCCGGATAAATGATTCACTTTGAAGCGAAGTGCCACCGAATTTCAGAATATGTTTTGTGGAGTGATTCATTGCAGTGTGGGAACAGTTTTCGTTGGAATTTCCAGTAAAAAGGGAGCAATAATATTGTTTAGTTGTTCAAATTCGATCAGGAAGGCATCGTGGCCGTGAATAGATCGAATTCTTCGGTAGCGTGCATCCGGGAGAAGCTCCGCCAGTTCGTGTTGCTCTTGAGGAGGGTAGAGCCGGTCAGAGTCAATGCCTACTATAAGAGTTGGAATATTTATTGTGGCCAACACCTGCTCAGCGGATTCTCGGTCCCGCGCAACATCGTGACTGTCCATGGCCTGTGTGAGGCGCACATAGGAAGCCGCATCAAACCGGGCGGTAAGTTTTTTGCCCTGATAGCTGAGGTATGATTCCACCTGAAATTGATTGCTCTTTGGCTGCGAATGTCGCCCGAATTTTGATGCATAATCCGTTTCCGAGCGATAGCTGATCATAGCAATCTGACGAGCTAATGCCAGCCCTTGCGCAGGTGATTGTTCGTTGGAATAGCGACCACCATTCCAGTTGGGATCGGCATAGATAGCCTGCCGCTGGGTATGGCTGATGCCAATGGCCCAAGGGCTGTGTGCTTTGCCCATGCCTATAAAAATGGCCGAACGTGGACGATCATCCATGATACACCATTCCAAAGCCTGCATGCCGCCCATGGAACCGCCGATAACGATCTCGATGCCCGATATCTGGAGCTCGTCAAACAGCTGCTGCTGCAGCCGCACCATATCACGAATGGTAATCTTTGGAAAGTCGATCCGGTAAGCTGCTCCCGTTTCCGGGTTGATATCGGTCGGACCCGTAGTGCCGTAGCAGCTGCCCAATGCGTTGGGACAGATGATGAAGTGCTGATCAGCATCGAGAGCTTTTCCCGGACCAAAAAGTCCGTTAAACCACTCATCAGCGGCTGTATTCCCCGTCAGGGCATGACATACAAGCACCACATTGTCGCGTTTTTTATTGAGCTTACCCCACGTTTGATAGGCAACCGTTGGTTCCGCTAAATAGTCGCCGCCTTCCGTGAGGAAAGCTTCTCTGAATGTATGAGTTTTTATATTTTCACCCATGTCGTTATAGATTTTCCATTCCTCTATCTCTCACAGTCGCTCCGCGGCTGTGACCATTTCATACGCTCCGCGTACAGCTATACGAGGCAGAGCGACTTATATTTGTCCCACCGCGTAGCGACGGGATGCAATAAAAAGGACAGCAGCCTTCCAGCCGCTATCCCCTGGAGTTAAAATATTAGTTAACAAAACGTACATTCCCGTTAACCGGCGTTGCGTTTTGGATGATATCCAGAACCGGACAACTGTTTTCCGAGAGCGCCTTCAGTTTCTGCAGCTTGGCATCGTCCCGTTCCTTTGATTTAATAGTAGTCCGGTAGGAAATCTCTTTAAAGCCCGGCCGTTCGTCAGACAGATCCAGGAAACCATGCAGATCAATATCTCCTTCCGCTTCTACCTGGACAGATTCCAGCTCTATCCCCAGTTGCGAGGCGTGGGCCTTAACGGCAATTTCCTGGCAGGCTGCCAGGGCACCCAGTACATATTCAACGGGATTAGGTCCTTTATTTGAGCCGCCCAGTTCTTCTGGCTCATCCGATACAAAGTGAAATTCACGGGCCTCAATTTCGGCCTGGAAACTACGCTCAAGCTTTGAGGAGACCTTAAAAGTTGCCTCGGCTGCGTTGGGATTATTCTCAATACCGGTAATGGTCTTTGAGATAGCTTCTTTAATCTTAGTATTTGGATTTACAGCTGTTGTTGAACTCATAATATTTCTATATTGACTTTATGTGTGAAGCCTTGATTAAGCAATCAAGGCAGGATTGAAGGGTGAAGCAGTTATCGGCTGCTTCACCCTTTTTTTATTAATGATTAACGCGCCATTTTTGCTTCCTGCCGGCTTAGCTATTTTTCAAACTAATTCAAGTGCCTGCTCGAGGTCCGCGATGATATCTTCCGCATTTTCTATTCCTACACTAAGGCGAATAAGTTCCGGACTTACCCCCGCTTGGCGAAGTTCTTCCTCATTCATTTGGCGGTGTGTAGAACTTGCCGGATGAAGGATGCACGAGCGTGCATCGGCAACATGAGTTACAATTGCAACCAGATCCAGATTGTCAATCATCTTAATAGAGGCCTCTTGTCCCCCCTTCAGACCGTAGGTGAGAACGCCGCAGGTGCCATTGGGCAAGTACTTCTGCGCCAGCTCATAATTGTCATCGTCCTCGAGCATGCCACAGCTGACCCATTCAACTTCTTCATGATTCTTTAAATAGGTCGCTACCTTCTTTGCATTTTCACAATGCTTTGGTACGCGCAGGTGAAGGGTCTCCAGTCCGATATTCAAAAGGAATGCATTCTGCGGAGATTGGATAGAACCGTGATCTCTCATCAACTGGGCCGTGGC